>DAOLDO010000516.1:0-5122 GCA_035327325.1 Chloroflexaceae bacterium
CGAGCTGGTGCTCGACCGCTCGGGGCAGCTCCACTGCCTGCAGATCTGGCGCACGATCTCGCCGCGCGTGCGGGCCTACTTCTTCCGCTGCGGCCCGCGCCACACCTCGCTGGCCGAGATCGCCGACGAACACCGCGAGCTACTCGACGCCATGCTTACCCGCGACCCCGAGCGCGTCCTCGCGGCCCTCGACCCCCATATCCTCGTGGACAAGCTGCTCGGGCCGCCGGAGGCCGCGGGGTAGCCCCCCGTCGCCCCTCCCGCCCCGGGCCGCCGCGCATGCCTACGGAGTGCCGGGCCTTGAAGCACAGGAGGGAGTATGCAGCAGGGACAGGACGATGATGTCAAGGGGACCCGCGGCGCCCGCCCGATCTCGCGCCGCGCCTTTCTGCGCGCCCTCGCCGGCCTCACGGGCGGGGCCGGCCTGACGATCGTGGCCGCGGCCTGCGGGACCGCCCAGGGCCCCCAGAGTGGCGCCGCGCCCACGGACGCCCCCGCCGCGGCCCCCACCAGCGCGCCGGCCGCCGCCGCGCCGACCAGCGCCCCCGCGACCAGCGCCCCCGCCGCCGGCCCCAGCCGCGGCGGCAGCATCACCTGGGCGATCGAGACCGACCCGGTGCAGATGCTGCCCTTCGGCGCCGTCACCACCGAGAGCCACTGGGCCCGCGAGTTCGTCTACGACTCGCTGGTCGCCTGGGACCGCGACATCAACGTGCAGCCCGCCCTCGCCGAGTCCTGGGAGACCCCCGACGAGCGCACCTGGATCTGGAACCTGCGCCGCGGGGTCAGGTTCCACAACGGCAAGGAGCTGACGGCCGAGGACGTCAAGTACTCGATGGACCTCCAGGCCGACCCGCCCGAGCCCGGCGTCCCCTCGCCCTTCTACCCGCGCACCCTCGAGAGCGTCGAGGTGGTGGACGACTACACGGTCCGCTTCAACATGGCGGGCCCCGACCCGACGGTGCTCGGCTACCTGGCCTGGTCGCGCTACAGCCCCATGGTCCCCGCCGGCCTCTACGAGCAGATCAACGTGCAGACCGAGGCCATCGGCACCGGCCCGTTCCAACTGGTCGAGTTCGTGCCCAACGACCGCGTGGTCTACACCCGCGCCGAGAGCTTCTGGAACCCCGAGCTGCCCTACCTCGACGACCTGACGCTCAAGGTGCTGCCCGACGAGAGCGCCCGCGTGGCCGCCCTGCGCTCGGGGGCCGTGGTCGGCGCCACCGTCTCCGCCGACACGGCCCGCCAGCTCGAGGGCGACCCGGACCTGGTGGTGCTCTCGGGGCTGTTCGCCGCGCCCCGCGTGCTCCAGTTCACGATCAAGGACGACAGCCAGCCCTGGAGCAACAAGCTGGTGCGCCAGGCGATCAGCCGGGCGATCGACCGCGACCTGATCATCGAGAATGTCTATGGCGGCGAGGCCGAGCTGAGCGGCCCCATCCCCCCCGGCTACGGCGACTGGTTCCTGCCCAACGAGGAGCTTGCCGGCAACTGGCTGCGCTACGACCCCGAGGAGGCCAAGCGCCTGCTCGCCGAGGCCGGCTACGACGGCGGCTTCGAGATCACGCTCCACTCGCGCACCGACGACTTCGCCCGCATCTCCGAGATCGTCCAGGCCCAGCTCGAGCCACTCGGCATCAGGGTCAACGTGATCGTCGAGGAGCTGAGCACCTTCGCCCAGCGCGTCGGCGAGGGCACCTACGACTGGTGCACCACCGGCCGCGGCATGCGCCACGACCCGACCGGCTTCCTGGTTGACTTCGGGCGCCCCACCACCGGCGTGCCCGGCCGCTGGTTCGGCGAGGGCAACGGCTGGAAGAACGACGAGCTCATGGGCCTGTTCGAGCAGATGGCCGTCAACCTGGACAACGAGTCGCGCCACGAGCAGGTGCGCCGCATCCAGGAGCTCACGCTCGACGAGATGCCCCACGTCTACCTGGTCCAGAACCGCAAGTTCCACGTCGTGCGCCGCGAGCTGCAGGACATGTACGTCGCCTACACCGACTTCCACACCGGCCTGCGCAGCGCCTGGCTCAACGCCTGAGCTCATGGCCGCCCCCCGGGCGTGAGACGCGCCCGGGGGGGCGGGGACGCCCATGACACGCTACATCCTGCGCCGGGCCATCCTGCTCGTGCCCACCCTCGCGGGCATGGCCCTGCTGATCTTCCTCATGGTGCGCCTGCTCCCGGGCGACTTCGTGGACGCCCTGGTCGGCGCCGACCCCACGCTCAGCGACGAGGCGCGGGCCGACCTGCGCCGCTACTACGGGCTCGACCAGCCCCTGCCGCTCCAGTTCGTGGCCTGGCTCGGCGAGCTGGCCCGCGGCGACCTTGGCGTCTCGTTCCGCACCCGCCAGCCGATCGGCCAGATCCTCGCCCAGACCTTGCCGATCACCGTTCAGCTTGCTGTTATGTCAATGATCTTCTCGACGGTCGTGGCCGTGCCCCTTGGCGTGCTCTCGGCGCTGCGCCGCAACAGCCAGGTGGACTTCTGGGCGCGCGTGGCGGGGCTGATCGGCCTCTCGCTGCCGAACTTCTGGCTGGCGACCCTGCTGCTGCTCTTCACCTCGCTGGCCTTCCGCTGGGTGCCGCCGGTGGTCTGGGTCTCGCCCTTCGCGAACCCGACGGTCAACCTCCAGCAGATGCTCCTGCCAACCCTGGCCCTCTCGCTGCAGCTGATCGCCGTGCAGATGCGCATGACCCGCACGGCCATCCTCGAGGTGCTGGGGCAGGACTACGTGCGCACCGCGCGGGCCAAGGGCCTTGCCGAGCGCCTGGTGATCTACCGCCACGCCCTGCGCAACGCGCTGCTGCCCGTGATCACGGTGCTCGGGCTCCAGTTCGGCGTGCTGATGGGCGGCTCGGTGATCATCGAGCAGATCTTCGGCCTGCCGGGCGTGGGCTGGTACCTGCTCCAGGCGATCTTCAACCGCGACTACCCGGTGATCCAGGTGATGGCCCTGTTCCTGGCCACGACCTTCGTGCTGATCAACCTCTGCGTGGATATCCTCCACGGGTTCCTCGACCCGCGGATCAGCTACGGCTAGCCTATGGACGATGTGCACAACGCGCCCGCCGCCGCCCTCGGCGTGCGCCCGCGACCGACGGGCGGTCGCGGGGCCCGCCTCGCCCGGCTGGCGGGCCAGAACACGATCGGGCTGATCGGCGCGGCCCTGATCGCCCTGGTGGTCGCGGTCGCGCTGCTCGCCCCGCTGCTCGCCCCCTACGGGCCGGCCGAGCTGGTCGGGCGCCGGCTGCTCCCGCCGAGCCCGGCCCACCCCCTCGGCACCGACGAGCTGGGGCGCGACGTGCTCTCGCGCATCGTCTACGGCGCCCGCGTCTCGCTCTACGTCGGCGTGATCGCGGTCGGGCTGGCCTCGCTGCTCGGCGGCGCCCTCGGCGTCGTGGCCGGCTACGTCGGCGGCTGGCTCGACGGGGCCCTCACCGCGATCATAGACATCATGCTGGCCTTCCCCGGCCTGGTGCTCGCCATCGTGATCGCCGGCCTGCTCGGCCCCAGCATCACCAACGCCATGATCGCGATCGGGATCATCTCGACCCCGGTCTACGCCCGCATCGCCCGCACCGCCGTGGTGGTGATCAAGTCGGAGCTGTACGTGGACGCCGCCCACGTGGTCGGCGGGGGCAGCCTGCACATCATCCGGCGCCATATCCTGCCCAACATCGCCGCCCCGCTGATCGTCCAGACCAGCCTGCTCTTCTCCACCGCCGTGCTCGCCGAGGCCGCCCTGAGCTTCCTCGGCCTGGGCATCCAGCCGCCCGACCCCTCATGGGGCTCGATGCTCAACGCCAGCCGCCGCTTCATGGAGACGGCGCCCTGGCTCGCCATCGCCCCGGGCCTCTCGATCATGCTCGTCGTGCTCGGCTTCAACTTCCTCGGCGACGGCATGCGCGACGCCCTCGACCCGCGCCTGCGCCAGGTGTGAGCTAGAAAGACAGCCATGACCCGCCGCATCCTGATCGCCGAGTGCAAGCAGGAGATCTCGTCGTTCAACCCCGTGCCGAGCACCTACGCGGACTTCCGCGTCTCCTTCGGCCCCGCCCTCTTCGCGCACCACGCCGGCATCCAGAGCGAGGTCGCGGGGGCCCTCTCGGTCCTCGGGGGGCGCCCCGACCTCGAGCTCATTCCCGCCTACGGGGCCCAGGCCAACACCTCGGGCGGGACCCTGGAGGCCGCCGGCTTCCGGCGCATCGCCGACGAGTTCCTCGGCGCCGTGCGCGCGGCCGGCCCGCTCGACGCGGTCTACTTCTCGCTCCACGGCGCCATGGCCGCCGAGGGCGAGGAGGACCCCGAGGGCCTCCTGCTGGCCGAGACGCGCAGGATCCTCGGCGAGCGCGTGCCCATCGTCGCCTCGTTCGACCTGCACGGGATCATCACCGACCGCATCCTGGAGCACTGCGACGCGATCGCGATCTACCACACCTACCCCCACGTTGACTTCTTCCAGACCGGCGAGCGGGCCGCGCGCCTGCTGCTGCGCATCCTCGACGGGGGGGCCCGGCCGACCACGGCGCGCGTGCCGATCCCCGCCCTGGTGCGTGGCGACGAGCTGATCACCGAGACCGGGCTGTTCGGGCGCATGATCCGCGCCGCCCAGGCGATCGAGGCCAGCCCCGGCGGGCTCTCGGCGGGCATGTTCATCGGCAACCCCTTCACCGACGTGCCCGACCTCTGCTCGAGCGCGATCGTCTGCACCGACGGCGACCCCGCCCGCGCCGAGCGCGAGGCCCTGGCCATCGCCGGCGACTTCTGGGCGGTGCGCGAGCGCCTGCAGGCCCGGCTGACGCCCCTCGCCGAGGCGGTGCGCGAGGCCGCCGCGGTGGCCGGCGGCACCGTCGTGCTGGTGGACGCCGCCGACGCGACAAGCTCGGGGGCCTCGGGCGACAGCAACGCCATCCTGCGCGAGCTCGAGGCCCAGGGCTACGGCGGGAGCGTGCTGGCGCCCCTGGTAGACCCGCCGGCCGTGCGCGCGGCCTTCGCGGCGGGCGTCGGCGGCGAGCTGCGGCTGAGCGTCGGCGGGGCCCTCCACCCGCGCTTCACGCCGCCGCCGATCGCCGGGCGGGGGCGCCTGCTCTCCGACGGCCCGTTCCGCAACGAGTC
>DAOLDO010000517.1:0-5119 GCA_035327325.1 Chloroflexaceae bacterium
CCCGCGAGGCCCAGGCGGCCCGCGTCGCCGCCGAGGAGGCCACCCGCGCCAAGAGCGCCTTCCTCGCCAACATGAGCCACGAGCTGCGCACGCCGCTCAACGCGATCATCGGCTACTCCGAGATGCTGCAGGAGGAGGCCGCCGAGCGCGGGCACCCCGACCTCACGGCGGACCTGGAGAAGATCCGCACCGCCGGCAAGCACCTGCTGGCCCTGATCAACGACATCCTCGACCTCTCGAAGATCGAGGCCGGCAAGATGGAGCTGCACCTCGAGCGCTTCGGCCTGGCCGCCCTGCTCGACGAGGTGGTGACGACGATCAGCCCCCTGGTGGAGAAGGGCGGCAACACCCTCGAGCTGCGCGGCGACACGGGCGGCACGGTCTTCGGCGACCTGACCAAGCTGCGCCAGGCCCTGCTCAACCTGCTCTCGAACGCGGCCAAGTTCACCGAGGGCGGCCGGATCACGCTGAGCGTGGACAGCGACCTGATCGGCGAGGTCGAGTACCTGCGCCTGCGGGTCGGCGACACCGGCATCGGCATGTCCAAGGAGCAGCTGGGCCGGATCTTCCGCGAGTTCACCCAGGGCGACGCCTCGACCACGCGCAGGTACGGCGGCACCGGGCTGGGGCTGGCCCTGAGCCGGCGCTTCTGCCAGATGATGGGCGGCGACATCACCGTCGCCAGCGCCCTCGGGCAGGGCTCGACCTTCACCATCGTGGTGCCGCGGGAGGCCGGCGCCGAGGCCGCGCGGGGCGGGGAGGCGCCGGGGCTGCCGGCCTCGGCCCACCCGCCTGGCTGGCCCGGCCACGACGGCGCGGCGCTGATCGGCCCGGTGCGCGGCACGGTCCTGGTAATTGACGACGACCATGCCACCCAGGACCTGCTCAGGCGCACCCTGGCCCGCGAGGGCATGCGCGTGATCACCGCCTCGAGCGGCGAGGAGGGCCTGGCCCGGGCGCGGACCCTGCGCCCCGACGTGATCACGCTCGACGTGCTGCTGCGCGGCGCCGACGGCTGGCAGATCTTGGCGGCGCTCAAGGCCGACCCGGACCTGGCCCGCATCCCGGTGCTGATGCTGACGATCATGGACGAGCGCCACACCGGCTTCGCCCTGGGCGCCGCCGACTACCTGACCAAGCCGGTTGACCGGCGCCGCCTGGTCGAGCTGGTCGAGCGCTACTGCGCCCGCGCCGCCGGCGAGCCCCAGCCAGATGTGCTGGTGATCGAGGACGACGCGGTGACCCGCGAGGTCCTCTGCCGCACCATGGAGGGGGCGGGCTGGACGACGCGCCACGCCGAGCACGGGCGCGCCGGCCTGCTGCGGGTGGCCGAGGCGCGGCCGGGGCTCATCCTGCTCGACCTGATGATGCCCGAGCTCGACGGCTTCGGCTTCCTGGCCGAGCTGCGCGACAACCCGGCCTGGGCCGGCATCCCCGTGATCGTGATCACCGCGATGGACCTGAGCGCCGAGGAGCGCCAGGCCCTGACCTCCTCGGCGCAGCGGGTGCTCCAGAAGGGCGCCTACGAGCGCGACGCCCTGCTGGCGGAGGTGCGGGCGATGCTCGCTGCCGCTCGCCGCTGGGGTGACGGCTCGCTCCGCTCGCCGCGGTGACGCTCGCTCGCTGCCGCTCGCCGCGTGCGGTGCGAGCAGAGCCGCTATCGCGAGGATCACACCTCACACTTCACACCTCGCACGCCCTGGCGACCGCGTCGATCACGAGGCGGCTGACCAGATCCTCCTGGGCGAGGCGCGGGGTGGTCTTGAGCAGCGAGAGCGCGTAGGCGGCGGGCGCGCGGCCGTCCCACACGGCCACGTAGGCCCGGTCGGCGCCGCGGCGCTCGCGGTCGGTGGCGATGGCGGCGGTGCAGCTCACGCCAAGCAGGGGCCAGGGGCCCTCGGCGAGCTCGGCCGCGCGGGCGTGGGCCCAGACGGCCATGGCGTGGGCAGTCGCCGCGCCGGCGGCCTGGGCGGGGGCGCCGCCCGCCACCTCGGCGAGGGAGCGCGGGGCGTAGCAGTCGCGGGCCTCGAGCAGGGTGCGCGACGAGCCGGCCACCGCGTGGAGCCAGTACAGAGCCAGGCCGCCGGCCCCGGCGAAGACGTAGACCAGGCGCGGGGGCGCGGCGTGGATGGCCGCGACGGCGCGGGCGATGTCGTCGGGGAAGGTCACGGCTGGGCGAGCATGGCCTGCCAGGTGGCGCAGTCCACGTCGCCGCTGGTGGGCAGGCCGCGCGCGCCCTGGAAGGCCGCGACGGCGGCGCGGGTCTGCTCGCCGTAGAGCCCGTCGGGCGGCCCGGCGTCGAAGCCGAGGGGACGCAGGCGGCCTTGCACGTCGTAGACCGCGGCGCTCGGCCGGCGGGCGGCGCCCTCCTGGTAGGCGACCGGGGTGAAGCCGTCGCAGCTCGCGGCGGCGAGGGGGGCGTTGGCGGGCGCCCAGGCCATGTCGCCGCCGACGAAGGGGATGAGCGTGGCGGGCCGGCCGTCGGCGGGCTGCCAGAAGAGCTGGTCGGGCCGCCCGTACTCGGCGGCAAACGCGGCGATCACCGCCCCCGCGCCGTTCTCGGCCCAGAGCACCTCGAGCGGCGCGGCCACTGGTGGCGCCAGGGGCGTAACGGCGCCGTCGGGCGCGACGCGCGAGAGGGCGGGGCGGAAGGGGTGCTCCCAGCCGAAGCCCTGGGCGGGGGCAAGCTCGACGAAGGCGTAGAGCTGCCCGTCCGCCAGCTCCCGCGGGCCCACGACCAGGGGCACGCTGGCGCCGCCAGTGTCCGCGAGCACCGCCGTCTCGGCGCCAGTGGCCGCGTCGGTGCGGTAGAGCCCGTAGCGGAGGTCTGGCCCCGGGCCGCCGCCCGCCGTGTGGAGGGCGGCGCCGTCCGCGCTCCAGGCGGGCTCCTCGCAGCAGGTCGGCCCGCGCACGGGCGCGCCGTCGCCGCCAACGAGCACCAGCTCGCCGCCGGGGATGGCCGGGCCGTCGGCGTCGTAGGCGTAGACGGCGAGGCGCGCGCCGTCGGGCGAGACGGCGATGGGGCTGTAGGTCCAGGCCGGGGCCGCGGGGTCGTAGGCGCCGTCGGCGGGCGCGTCGGCGAGCACCAGGCTGGGGCGCATGCCGGCGGGCGTGGTGGCCCACACGCCGGCGGGCGACTCGTCCTGGCCGACGATCAGCCCGGGCTCGGGGTTGGCGATGCGCACGTAGGCCCGCAGGCCGTCGGGGCTCACGGCGAGGCTCGAGAGCTGGCCGTAGAGCAGCTCGCGCCGGCCGGCGCCGCCCAGCGTCACCAGGGTGCGCTCGGCGCCGGCGGGGTCGCCGACGAGGTAGAAGATGGCGCCGGCCTCGGCGGGCACGGCCAGCTCGAGCACGGGCTCCCGCTCGAAGGTGATCTGGCTGTAGGTGGCGAGGTCGGGCTCGACGCGGTAGACCTGGGGGGGCTCGCTGGAGCGCATAAAGATCGGGGCGGGCAACACCCTTGGCATCCCCACGATCGGGGTGCGCGTGGCGAGCTCTGGCGGTGTCACCACGGCGGCGGTGCCCTGGGCGGCCACGACGGAAGCGGCGACGGCGGCGGCGATGGCCGTCTGGTCGGCCGCGCTGAAGGCCGTAGGCGTGGCGAGGGCCTGGGCCGCGCCGGTGGCGGCGAGCTCGGCCTCGCTCAGGGGGGTGACGACGGGTGTGGGGACCAGATCGGAGCCGCCGGGACCGCCCGTGGCCTGGGCGGCGGGGGCGTCCGTCGGCGCGGCGGGGGGCGTCGGGCCGGCGGCGGGCGGCGGGACGCCGCAGGCGGCGAGGAGGATGGCGAGCAGAAGAAAGGCACGGGCGAGGCGCATCGGTCTTCTCCCCCTGGCTGGGGCGGCTGCGAAGAGTATAGCACGGGCACAAGACGGCCCGCGGGAGCGCGGAGTTCCGGCGCCTTGCCAGTGGCTCAAGGCCAACTCTGAGCTTTAGCCCGCCGTCGGGGCACCGCCACAGCGGCCTTCACCCCTCTGCCCCAGCTAGCGCATGGTGATCTCGGCCAGGGCGGCCTGGGCGCGGCGGGGCAGCAGGCGCATGGTGAAGGCGGCCAGGGCGTTGAAGCGGCCCGTGACAATGCTGGGCCTGCCCTTGAGCATCGCCTCGATGCCCGCACGGGCCACCTGCTCGCTGGTCATCATGGCCAGGCGCTGGTAGAGCGTGGCCTCCTGGCCGGAGACCTTGAGGAACTCGGTGGCGGTGACGCCGGGCGCGACCACGGTGCTGCGCACGTTGGTGCGGCGCAGCTCGTAGCTCAGGGCCTCGCCGAAGTGCAGCACAAAGGACTTGGCGGCCCCGTAGCTCGCGTAGAGCGGCGAGGGCTGGTAGGAGGCGATCGAGGCCACGTGGAGCATGAAGCCGAAGTTGCGGGCCACCATGTCGCGCGCGAAGAGCTTGGACAGGTGGACCAGGGTGATGATGTCGAGCTCGAGCATATTGCGCTCGCGCTCCCAGTCAAGCTGGGTGAAGGGCCCGTAGAGGCCGTAGCCGGCGTTGTTGACCAGCACGTCCACGGCCACGCCCTCGGCCGTGAGCCGATCGTACAGGGCCTGGGGCGCGTCCTTCGCGGCCAGGTCCATCGCCACGACGCTGACCCTCACCCCGTGGGCGGCCCGGATCTCCTCGGCGTGCTGGCGCAGCAGCTCCTCGCGGCGGGCGACCAGCACCAGGTGGCAGCCCCGGGCCGCCAGCTCGCGGGCGAAGTCAACCCCCAGCCCGCTGGAGGCGCCGGTGACCAGGGCCGTCTTGCCCCGCAGCAGATTCTCGTTCCTCGCGCTCACGGTTTGCTCCTCGTTTGAACTGACCCGGGGTCAACTATAGCTGACCCCGGGTCATTTGTCAAGAGGAACGGGCGGGCCTATCATGTCCGCCATGGACAGACCACAGACAGCGACGGACAGCCAGGCCGGCCCGGGGCGGCTGCTGATCGCCCTTTACGGGCTCTTCGCGGTGGCGGCTGGCTCGCGGGCGCTCTACCAGGTCGCCACCAAGTGGGACGAGGCGCCGCTGGCCTACGGGCTCTCGGCGGTGGCCGCCCTGGTCTACCTGCTAGCCTGCGCGGGGCTGGCGCGGCGCACGCCCGGCGCCTGGCGCCTGGCGGTGGCGGTGTGCGCCTTCG
>DAOLDO010000518.1:0-5117 GCA_035327325.1 Chloroflexaceae bacterium
TCTTCTCCGAGGAGCTCCAGGACATCGCGAAGGCCAAGGCCATCTGCGCCCTGTGCCCGGCGATGGTCGACTGCCTCGAGGGCGCCCTGGCCCGTCGCGAGCCCTGGGGCGTGTGGGGCGGCGCGGCCTGGGGCGGGGGGAGGGGCGTGGCCTGCTGGGGCAGGCCGACGGGCTGGGTCACGTCGAGGGGCGGGCGCTGCTGCACGTAGGGCGCGCCGGCGCCGGGCGTCTGCAAAAACGGCAGGGGGTTGAACGGGAACAGGACCTTGATCGTCGCGCCGATGGCCGGCACGCCTGCCACGGGCGTCTGGGGGCGGGGCGGCTCGGCGCTGCCGATGCCGGCGGCCGCGCGCAGGGCCGTCACCATCGCCGCGGCCGTGGGGAAGCGGGCCTCGGGCTTGCGGGCCAGGGCGCGCATGACCACGTCCTCGACGGCCGGCGGCAGGTCGCCCCGCACGTCGCGGGGCGGCGTGGGCGCCTGGAGCAGGCGGGCGGCCAGCATGCCCATGGGCGTGTCGGCCGTGAAGGGGAAGGTGCCGGTGAGCAGCTCGTAGAGCACTACGCCGAGGGCGTAGATGTCGGTGGGCGGGCCGACGTTGGCCAGGCCCTGGGCCTGCTCGGGCGACATGTACTCGGGGGTGCCCATGACCGTGCCGGCCATGGTCAGCCCGGCCGCGCCGCCACCCGTGCCGCGGGCCAGGCCGAAGTCAGTCAGGTAGACCCAGCCCTCCTCGGTGATCATCATGTTGGAGGGCTTGATGTCGCGGTGGATGACGCCCTGGCGGTGGGCGTAGTCGAGGGCCTCGCCGACCTGGGCCAGGATCATGGCCGCCCGGGGCACGCTCAGGGCGCCCTGGGCCTGCACCAGGTCCTTGACCGTCTGGCCGGCGATGTGCTTCATCGCGATGTAGTGCAGGCCGCCGGCCTCGCCGACCTCGTAGATCGGCATGATGTGGGGGTGCTCGAGCCTGGCGGCGCTGCGGGCCTCCTGGCGAAAGCGGGCCACGTAGGCGGCGTCATGGGTGAGGGCGGGGGGGAGGACTTTGAGGGCCACAACGCGGTCGAGGTCGGTCTGGCGGGCTCGGTAGACCACCGCCATGCCGCCCCGGCCCAACTCGCCGAGGATCTCGAAGCGGCCCAGGGTGGTCCCGATCAGGTTCAGCTCGCTCATAGGGCGCCTTGGGGTAAGGATGGAGGAAGGAGGGTGACACGGGCACTACAAGGATAAACGCGGCGGGCCGCGCCCTTGTTCCGACCAGGGGCTGAAAGAACGCCGCAATCTGCCCGCACTATACGCCATTGCGATTACAAAAAAGTGAGGTGGAGGCCCGGGCCTCACACCTCACAGCTCACGGCGCGGCGCGGCCTCTACGGGCGACGCTTGCCCTCGTAGCTGTAGCGGCCGACGAGGTTGCCGGCGGCGTCGCGCAGGGTGGCGCTGTCGCCGTCGTTGTTCCAGATCGCGCCATGGCTGCCCCAGTAGAGGTTGGCGGCGTCGTCGGCGCCGGCGCGCGTCCAGAGGCGCAGCTCGGCGCCGGGGGCCAGGGCGACGGGCGGGAAGACGTAGCTGTGGTGCCCGCCGCCGTCGCTGAGGGTCCAGCCGGCCAGGGTGGCGGTGGTGGGGCCGCCATTGCGGATCAGCACGTACTCGCCGTCGCGGTCGCGGCCGGGCGGGTCGTACTCGACATGGGCGATGGCGACGCCGGCGGTCGCGGCGGGGGCCGAGTCGGCGGGGTCGGTCTCGCGGTCAATCACAATGCGCTGCACGCTCGCCTCGGCGGGGCGGGCCGGGGGGGCCGGGGCGGGGCCGTCGCCCGCGGCCCAGCGCTCGATCTCGGCGCCGGCGATCTCGGCAAAGTCGCGGGGCAGGGTGGCGAAGGCGTGGCTGAGCTCGCGGACCGCGTTGTGCATGTGCTGGCGCGACTGCCTGGGCAGCAGGTCGAGGCCGAGGGCGAGCAGGCCGTAGCCGAGGCGGCCCACGCCGACGGCCAGCTCCTCCACCGCATCGTACAGCTCGTTGGTGCGGCGCGGGCGGTGCCCGCCGGTCTCTGTGGTCATCGCCGGGGTTCCTTTCCGTCTACTGGAGGCTTGTGACCAGGCCGGTGTACTTCTCCACGAGGACGCGGGCCTGCTCCTCGTTGCAGCCCTCGGCGTAGAGGTGGAAGAAGGGGCTGTCGGGGTCGGGCAGGATGAGCACCCACTCGTTGCCGAGGTCGATCTTGATCCCGTCCACCTGATCGGCCTTGCGCTCGGCGTACTGCTCGTTGAGGATGCGCATGACCTTGCCCTTGGACTCCCAGCGGCAGGGGACGCGGGCCTGGGCCAGGTGGTAGGGCGGCAGATCGGCGAGCACATCGCTCAGGCGTGTCTCGGTCACCGTCAGCAGCTCCATGAGCTTGACCACCGCGAACATACCGTCGGCGATCGGGCAGAAGGCGGGGAAGATATAGGCCCCGGTGCCGTCGCCGAGCATCAGCAGGTCGGGCTGCTGCGAGGCCGTCTGCATCAGGGCGCCGAGGGTAGCGCGGGTGCGTACGATCCGGCCGCCGTAGCGCTCGGCGATAGCCTCGAAGGCCCGCGGGGCGGTGACGGGGACGGCCACGGTGCCGCCGCCGTTGGCGCGCATGGCCAGGGCGGTGACGGCGGCCAGGGCGCGCAGGGGGTGGAGGCCCACGCCTTTGTCGTCTACCAGGAAGACCTTCTCGCCGCCGCTGTCGAGGCGGGCGCCCATGCTGGCGCCCACCACGGGGGTGATCTGGGTCAGGCGCTGCACGGCGGCCTCGAACTGGGCCGCGGTCTGGAAGACCATGTTCTCGTCGGTGTTGACGTTTAGCTCGACGGCGTCAACCCTGTAGCGGCGCAGCATGGGGGCGAGCAGCTCGCTGGCGCTGGTGTTGGCGTAGTCCACCACCAGGTGGAAGCTGCGGCCGATCGCCTCCAGCGCGTCCTCGCGCAGGGCGCCGAGGAAGGCCTCGGTGTAGCGCTCGATGATGCCCTGGCCGTAGTCAATGCGGCCGATCTCGTCGAGGTAGGCCCGGCGAAAATCCTCGCGGAAGTAGGTGTTCTCGACCTTGCGCTCGATCGTCGTGCTGATGTCGAGGCCCCGCTCGTCGAAGAACTTCATCTCGACCACGCGGTTGTCGAGGGGCGAGAGGCGCACGTGGATGCCGCCGGCGGCGGGCGAGGCCCTGGTGAAGTAGCGGGCCACCGGGATGGGCATGCTCTGCAGGTCGCTGACGTTGACCCCGGCGGAGGGCAGGCCGGCGACGATGGCGCGCTTCAGCATGCGCGGCGTGTAGTGGGCGTCGCGGTTGATCGTCACCGTCGCGCCGCGGGGCAGGGTCGCGCCGAAGGCCGCGCCGAGCTTGGCGCACATCTCGGGGGTGATCTCGATGTTGACCAGGCCGGTCACGCCGTAGCGGCCGAAGAGCACGCGGCGGCCCTGGCTGCCCCAGATGATGCTGCTGTTGACCGTGGCGCCCTCGTCAACCTCCTTGCTCGGCCAGATCTTCACGTTGGGCTGGATGACCGCGCCAGCCCCGATCTGCACACCGTCGCCGACCACGACGCCCTCGAAGAGCATGGCCCGCTGACGGATGTTCGACTGGCGCAGCACGATGGCGCCCCTGAGCTCGGCCCGCTCGCCGATGTAGGAGTTGCGCCAGATGATCGAGCGGTCTATGTTGGCCCTGGTGTCAATGATCGTGTAGTCGCGGATCACCGAGGGGCCATGCACGATCACGCCGCCCTTGATCTTGGCCCCGTGGCCGAGGTAGACCGGGCCGTGGAGCTGGGCGTCAGCCGCTATTTCGGCGTCGCCGTCCACCCAGATATCGCCGCCCAGGTTGTGGCCGAGGCGCGGCAGGTTGACCCGGCCGGAGAGGTAGTCGCCGCAGGCCCGCATGTATTCCTCGATCGTGCCCACGTCGGTCCAGTAGCCGCCGGCCACGTAGCCCTGGATGCGGTCGCCCTTGTGCAGCATGCGCGGGAAGACATCCTTGGACCAGTCGGTCAGCTTGCCGCGCTCGACATACGCGAGCACCGAGGGGTCGAGCACGTAGATGCCCGTGTTGACCGTGTCGGAGAAGACCTCGCCCCAGCTGGGCTTCTCGAGAAACTGGCGCACATTGCCGCCCTCGTCGGTGATGATCACGCCGTAGTCGAGCGGGTTCTGCACCCGGTAGAGGGTGATCGTGGCCAGGGCCCGCGTGGCGTTGTGATGGTCAATCACCTGCGACAGGTTGATGTCGGTGAGGGCGTCGCCCGAGATGACGAGGAAGGGCTCGTCGAGCAGGTGCTCGGCGTTCTTCACGCTGCCGGCGGTGCCGAGGGGCACCTCCTCGAGGGAGTAGCTGATATTGACGCCGTGGGCGCTGCCGTCGCCGTAGTAGTCCTGGATGGCGTTGGCCAGGTACTGGACGGTGATGATGATCTCGGTGATGCCGTGGAGCTTGAGCAGCTCGATGATATGCTGGATGACCGGACGGTCCACCAGGGAGACCATCGGCTTCGGGCGGTTGATGGTGAGCGGTCTGAGGCGGGTTCCCTCGCCACCGGCCATGACGACGGCTTTCATGACAGCTCCACGCTTCCGGCGGGGTGGCCGGGAAGCCCTCATCTGGCGCTCGTGCCGCCTGAAAAGTATAGCACGCCCCCGCGCCCGGTCGCAAGATAGCCCTTGCCAACGCCCTACCCGCGTGTTATACTCGCGGCGAGCACCTGGGGACGTGGCGGAATGGCAGACGCGCATGACTTAGGATCATGTGCCGCAAGGCGTGCGGGTTCAACTCCCGCCGTCCCCACCAGACAGACAGCCCCCCACAGAGGCCCCCGCGGCCCCCGCTATCGCCTCGGCGCCCCTTGTCGCCGCGCCCGGCGGCGCCCCCTCCCGCGATTGCATTCACCACCCGACGGAGTGCCATGCTAGTGGAGTGGCCCGGTGGAAGTCGTTACGTTTGAGCTTACGATCCGCGACCAGGACGGCCTCTACATCGCGGGCGCCCGCCTGTACCAGCACACCACCGGCCTCGACGCCACCCTGGCCGCCCATGTCCCGCTCCAGCTGGACGTCGAGGCGCTGCGCGTGCTGGCGCTGCAGCCGTCGGAGTACGGGGCCT
>DAOLDO010000519.1:0-5087 GCA_035327325.1 Chloroflexaceae bacterium
CGAGCCAGGGGGTGCCCGGCGGGTCAATGGCGAGGGGGGCGAGCTCGCGCCCGAGCAGGCCGCGCAGGACGAGGGCGGTGCCGTCGGGCTGGGGGTGCAGCTCGAAGCGGGCCCGCTCGAACCACTGGACGACGTAGGGCCGCCCGTCGGCGAGGCGCTCGGTGCGGGCAGGGGCGAGGGGCAGGCCGTAGAGGGCCAGGCTCTCGCTCTCGGTGAGGGCCAGGTCGCCGTCGAGGTCGAGGCCGCCGTAGAGCCAGGCCCAGAGGAAGTCGCCGCAGACCTGCTGGCCGGTCTCGGGGAAGGGGCGGCAGTCGCCGGGCAGGGCGGTGAAGGCCAGTGGGCGCGCGGCGTCGCCCTTGGCGAGCAGGTCGGCGCCGACGCGGCCGACGAGCACATCGTAGGGGTATGGGTTGTCAGGGTGCAGCTCGAGGCGGGCCCGTTCGAACCACTGAACCTTCACGGGCCGGCCCTCGAGGATCTCCTCCTGGAGCGAGGTGATCGGGAAGCCGAAGACCAGCAGGCCGCCGCCGCGCTCCCAGACCTCCCTGATGCGCCCGCCGGTGCAGTAGCCGGTCTCGGGGAAGCACGCGGGGGCGGCGAGCTGGGCGGGGGGCGCGGCCACGCCCCGGCCGGCGAGGGCGAGGCAGGCGAGCAGGACCAGGCCCGGGGTGAGGAGGCCGAGGCGGCACGCGCGCTGGCACAGACGAATCAACATGACGGGCTTTCGGGGTGGTTGGTCACAAAGGCCCCTCACCCGGTGGCGCGGGTGAGGGGCCAGGGGCGGCGCTCAGGCGGAGGCGCGGCGGGCGTAGCGGCGGAAGGCGAAGACGCCCACGGCGGCGAGGAGGGCCGTACCGGCGACGAGCAGGGGCAGGGTGCCGGCGCTGGTCGGGGGGAGGCGGGTGGTGCCGACCAGGTTCATGTTGACGTTGGTGACGGGGGCGCCGCCGGTGATCACCCGGTAGATCGTGTTGGTGCTGTAGCGGGGCTGGCCGTTGACGGTGATGTTGGCCTGGGCGGTGTACTGCCTGGCGGCGTCAACGCGGCCGGGGTCGTAGGTGATGCTGTAGCGGTAGGGCGGCTGGGCGCCGTTGGTGGTGAAGCGCTGCTCGGCGATCACCTGGCCGGGCTGGCCGGCGGTGGCCACCTGGGCGATCTGCACGGTCACGACGGCGTTGGCCGGGATCGCGGCCCGGTCCCTGGTGGAGAGAGTGCCGGAGACGGCGGCGGGGGTCTGCTGCGCGCTGGCCAGGGCCGGCACGGCCAGCAGCACCAGCGTGGCCAGGAGCGCGAGGGCGCGGGCGACCTTCATAACACCTCCTCAACAGCTGCGGCGGGGCCCAAGGGGCTTGCTCCAGGGCGGGCATGTCTGTGCCGAACGCGCATGGCCTTTACGCCTGAGGGCCGGGGGGTGGAGGGTCTGGCGCGCCACAATGCCATGCACGCGTGATCCGTTGGTATCGTGGAGTATAGCAGCACTTTTTTCGTTTGTACAGCCATGGGCGGCAGCGATTGCGAGATCACGTCGTTTAGAGTGGGTTAAGAGGCCGATCACGACCGCCGAAGTGGTTTCGGCACCAGCGCGATCCCCTGTTCCTGGCAGGCTGGTGGGGAATAGACCCTAAGAACTCGCCGCCGGCACCTGAAGAGTGGGGCCGATAGATGATTTTTCAGGCGGATCGCAGGCATGAGTGGGGCGACGGTCGTTGCGGGACTCTCGCTTGGAAGAAACGGCGACCAGGAGCCGTGACCGGCGCTCCTGGTCGCTTCGATGGCTTCCGACCGCCTAGACGCCCGATCTTTCGGACTCCATGCGGGCCAACTCCTCTTCGACCAGCTTCTCGTCGAGCTTCTTGAAGAGGGGCTTCGGCTCGCGCAGGGCCTGGCCGACGGGCAGGGCGGGCGTGGCCCAGCGACCAACCCAGCTCCCGTAGTCGCCGGTGAGCACTCTGTGGCTGCGACCGTCCTCCTCGGTGTACTCCTTGAACTGGAGCGGGCCGGCGATGGAGCCGTTGTAGCCGAGGTACTCGTGGAGGCGCTGGCTGCTGAAGGGCAGGAACGGGGTGAAGAGCAGCTTGAGGCTATCTACGCAGCGCAGGGCGACGTGCCAGATCGTCGCGGCGCGCTCGCGGTCGGCCTTGATCACCTTCCACGGCTCCTGCTCGCTCAGGTAGCTGTTGACCTGGGCGGCCAGGCGCATGGTCTCGGTGAGGGCGGCCTTGAAACGGGCGGCGCCGAGCAGCTCGCCCACGGGGCCGAAGTCGCCCTCGACCTCGGCCAGGAGCGCCCGGTCGGCCTCACTCAGCGCGCCGGCGGCGGGCACCCGGCCGAAGTTCTTGTAGACGTTGGTCAGGGTGCGGTTGACCAGGTTGCCCCAGGTGGCGACCAGCTCGTCGTTGTTGCGGCGCACGAACTCGGCCCAGGTGAAGTCGGTGTCCTGGTTCTCGGGGCCGGCGATGGTGAGGAAGTAGCGCAGCGGGTCGGGGTCGTAGCGGCTGAGAAAGTCGTTGACGTAGATCACGACGCCGCGGCTGCTGCTGAACTTCTTGCCCTCCATGGTCAGGAACTCGCTGCTGACCACATTGTGGGGCAGCTGGAGGGGCACCTCGGCAAAGGCGCCGCGGGCGCTGCCGGCGTAGTGGCCGTCGCTGAACGTGCCGATCAGCTGGCTGGGCCAGATCACCGTGTGGAAGACGATGTTGTCCTTGCCCATGAAGTAGTAGTGGCGGGACGAACGGTTCTGCCACCAGTCGCGCCATGCGTCGGGGGTGCCGTTGTTGTGGGCCCACTCGATGCTGGCGGAAAGGTAGCCGATCACGGCGTCGAACCAGACATAGATCTTCTTGTCGTCGCGCTGCTCGTACTCGGGCAGGGGGATGGGGATGCCCCACTCGAGGTCGCGGGTGATGGCGCGGGGCTTCAGCTCCTTGATGAAGTTGAGCGAGAAGCTGCGCACGTTGGGGCGCCAGTGGTCCTGCTTCTCGATCCAGGCCCTGAGCCGGTCGGCGAAGACGGGCAGGTCGAGGAAGAAGTGCTCGGTCTCCTTGAACACCGGGGGCTGGCCGTCAATCTTCGAGCGCGGGTTCACGAGGTCAACAGGATCGAGCTGGTTGCCGCAGTTATCGCACTGGTCGCCGCGGGCCTCGCCGAAGCCACAGATCGGGCAGGTGCCCTCGATGTAGCGGTCGGGCAGGGTGCGGCCGGTGCTGACCGAGAAGGCGCCCAGGGTCTCCTTGCGGACGATGTAGCCCTTCTCGTAGAGGGTCTTGAAGATATCCTGGGTGACGCGGGCGTGGTTGAGGGTGGTGGTGCGGGTGAAGGTGTCGTAGCTCAGGCCGAGGTTGAAGAGGTCGTCGCCGATCACCTGGTTGTAGCGGTCGGCCACCTGGCGGGGGGAGAGGCCCTCCTTGTCGGCGGCGGTGGTGATCGGGGTGCCGTGCTCGTCGGTGCCGGAGACCATGAGCACGTAGTTGCCCTTGAGGCGGTGGAAGCGGGCGAAGATATCGGACGGCACGCCGAAGCCGGCCACGTGCCCGATGTGGCGCGGGCCGTTGGCGTAGGGCCAGGCGACGGCCACGAGGATATGCTCAAGCATGGGGGTGGTCCCTCCTGCAGGTCGTTCACGCAAAACGGGTCAGGGGCGGTCGGGTGAAGTGGGCAGGCGCATGAGTCGCCGCGCTAGCCGCGCATGAAGCCCCGGGCGTGGAGCAGGAGGCCGCACCAGTGCCAGGCAGGGGTGGGGGCGTGCTGGCTGTGGGGTCGTGGGGCCATCGGGCACTCTTCCTGTCGCGGCGCGTCTGACAGGCCGATTATACCACAGGGCCTCGGGGCCGCCAGGGACCAGGGGCGGAGATAAAATCGGTTACACTCGCCGCAGCGCGGGCGCGGCCCCGCCTTGCGGAACCGGGCCCGTTGTCATATGATAGGGGGGCGCTGCCCGGCCGCGGCCGACTGTACAAGGAACAACACGCGCATGCAAGACCTGCTCAGCGGACTGCAGCAGCCGATCGTGATCGGCCTGATTGTCGTGGCGATCGTCGCCCTGGTGGCCATCGTCTTCCTGGCGCGCCGGCTGCGCAACCGCCAGGCCCCGCCCGGCGAGGGCGCCGCCCCGAGCCTGGAGGGGCCCGTTGACTACACCTCGCTGCCGATCGAGGAGGAGCCCAGGGGCTGGCGCGAGCGCTTCGCCCGGCTCTCCCTGGCCGGGAAGATCCTGGCGGTGCTGGTGCCGCTGCTGGCCATCCTGGGCCTGGTGGCCCTGGTGCTCACCCTGCTGCCGCCCGCCGAGCCGCCCGTCGCCGTTCCCACGGTCGAGCCCGTGAGCGTGCGCGTCGAGGACGCGGCGGTGATCCGCGCCGAGCCCATGACGGTTGACATTGACGTGGTGACGACCGGCATCGGCGACGGCCAGACGGTGACGGCCGAGCTGCTCGAGGACGGGCAGCCCTTCCCCTGGCTCAACCCGGACCAGGCGGTGGGCACGGTGCGCCGCGGCCGGGCCGAGTTCCAGGTCCAGCGGGCCGAGGGCGCCCCCACGCCCACGGACGGTCGCCGCTACACGGTGGTCGTGCGCGGCCCGAGCGGCGAGACCAGCCCCGAGGCCGACCTGGTCATCCCGTCGATCAGCGGCATCGCCGACAGCTTCTACGGGCGCGCGCCCGCCGCGGCGGCGCCCACGCCCACGGCGCAGCCCACGCCCACGGCGCAGCCCGAGGCCACGCCCGAGGCCACCCCCGCGCCCGAGACCACCCCCGCGCCCGAGGCCACCCCCGCGCCCGCCCTGCCGGAGGGCCCGCCGGCCACCGTGACCAATGGCGGCAATGTGCGCCGGCTGCCGATCATCGCCACCGACAACGTGGTGGCGGGGATCAACGCGGGCGAGGAGGTGCAGCTGATCGAGCGCACGCCCAACGGCCAGTGGTACCTGGTGCGCACGGTGCGCGACGAGGTGGGCTGGGTCTCGGCCACGCTGATTGGCGTGCCGGCGGGCGCCGACGGGCCCGGGGCCAACGGGGTCACGGTCTTCGTCAACGGGCCGAGCCACGAGGGGCCCCACCCCCCCCGCACCGAGGGGGATCGGGGCAACC
>DAOLDO010000520.1:0-5085 GCA_035327325.1 Chloroflexaceae bacterium
TAACATCGGCGGAGTAGCCACCCTCTTCGGTCACCGTCTCTGGAGCGCGATGAGTGCTCGGCGTGTTCCTTGCCATCGAGGGGTCACTTTCCGTCAGCGTGGCGGGCTGTTGTCGCCCCTGGGCCTGTTCGGTCCGAAAACTCGATCCGGTCAGTTCCAGGATGATGGCATGGTGGACGAGCCGGTCGATCGCGGCCGCCGTGGTCATGGGATCTTGGAAGATCCGATCCCATTGGCTGAACACGAGATTGCTACTGATGAGGACGCTCTTGCGCTCGTAGCGCTCCGCCAAAAAGGTAAAGAGCACCTCCATTTCCGCCCGGCTTTGTTGGATGTAACCCATATCGTCCAGGATGATGGCGGCGAAGCCGTCCAACTCATGCAGCTCCTGCTCCAACCGGAGCGCTTGCTGGGCCGCCAGCAACCGTTGCACCAGTTGGTAGGCGGGCGCGAACAGGACGCGATAACCCCGTTCCACCAGGGCGTGGCCCACGGCGCACAGGACGTGCGTTTTGCCGCGGCCGGGCAAGCCGAAGGCCAGCACGTTCTGCGCCTGCTCGACGAACTGCCCTTCACACAGGGTGGGGAGCTGGCGCCGGACCGGGGTGGGGAGATGAGCCAGCCGCAAGGTGGTCAGCGTCTTGCTGGCGGGCAAGCCGGATTCCTTGCGCCGCCGCTGGATGCGGTGCTGACGCCGTTGCTCCAGTTCCAACTCCACCAGGGTGTGGAGATAGCGGGTAAAGCTCCAGCCCGACCGTTCGGCCTCGATGGCGACGGTTTGCGCTTGGGCCAGCACGGTCGGCCAGTGGAGTTCGCGCAACAGCCGGTCGAGGGCGTCCGTCATCGCGTCAGCCCGCCCAGCAGGGCGTCGTAACTGGCCAATTCGACCGCCGGGATCGCCAGGGTCGGCACGACCGGGGTGGCCGGGCGGACCCGTTCGCGCACCCGGTCTGGCTCGGGTACCTGCCCCGCTGCCAACACCCACTCCAGGGCCGCCTGAACTTCCGCTTCCTGGGTCGAGGCGGCCAGGTGCAACAGCCGCAGGTAGGCCGCATCGCCGGCGGTGCCGGGATGGGCCGCTTGCAGGGCCGCGTAGGCCCGGCGAAACACCAGCGTCGGAAATAACGCTTCCCGATAGCGATAGCGGGCCAAGGCGCCGGGTTTTTGCACCAGCGACCCGATCACGTGGCGGTAGTCGATGGCGTGATGGGACCGACCGATCAGCCGCGGCATCTCCTGAATGCGGGTCTCGCCGTAAAAGACCACCAGGTGGTTTTCATAAACCTGCACCCGCAGGGTCTGATGCAGCAGGCGGGGCGGTACGGAATAGAGATTGCCCAGCACGTTGATGGTGCTGTGCTGGCTGACCCCCACGGTGACTTCCTTGAATTCGGGGAAGCGGTCGACCGGCAGCGGTTTCATCCCTGCCAGTTCGTCCTGCAAGCGCGCCTGCCGGCGCTGGTTGGCTTGCTGTAGCCTCCCCTCCAACCAGACGTCGAAGGCGGCTTCCGACGCAAAGTCACCACGCCCCCGGCCCAGCAGGGCCTGCTGGAGAAACCGTTTGAACGCCCCGTTCTGGGCCTCCACGGTGCCATTCTGTTGTTTCTGGCCGACCGCGATGGTGCGCGGCTTCATCCCCAGGTGGGCCATCAGCTCCAGATACTCGCGGTTAAAATCCCGCTGGCCGGTGCGGACCTGATGGGTGGCGCCGGTGGAGTTATCGGTCTGATGCCACTCCGGTACTTTTCCTAACCGAAACAGGGCTTCTTGAATCCCTCGTTTCAGCGCCAGCACCGACTCCGAGCGACAGCGGCAGGCCCACTGCCAGTTGGAGTAGGGCAACACCAGGTGACACAGCAACGGCGCGTAGGGTTCGCCCCGCAGGGTCAGCCCCAACTCGCCGGTGTGGGTAAAATCGGTCTGCGCCGCTTCCCCCGGCCGGTGCTGCTGCGGGAAGAACAGTTCCACCGCCCGGTCATCCCCGTGCACCACTCGCCACTGTTGCACCCGCCGCTGCAGCGTCCGGAGCTGGCCCGGCACGAACTGACCCGGGTATTGCTCCTGTAACTCCTCGAACAGGGTCCGTGCCCACAGCCCGGGCGCTTCCCCCAAACGGGCCTCGATGGCGGGCCAGACCGGCGCAAACGGGTCCGACCGGGTCCGCCACTCCCGCCCGGTTTTGAGTTCCGAGGGCAGCTTTCCCAACCGCTGATACTTGGCCGCCGTCTGTCGGCAGACGCCCGCTTTCGCCGCGGCTCTCCCCTGATTCCCCTGCTTGCTCAGCTCTTTCATGATCATTCTCACCTGTCGGTCGGTCGTTCTCACGGCTGTGCTCTCCGGCTTGCCAAAGCGCACAGCGTGCCATCAACTTACAGGTGGCCTGCCCTGTTAAGGTCTAATTGTCATCCATGTTAATGTGTAATTGTCACCGAGCACCCTTTCTGCGCTTTTCATCATTGGCCATAGTGAAAAATCTCCGTTCTTGTCTTTTATGGTAGCTTTTGTGAACTTGCGGCAATATGGAGCCATTTCAATTGCGGCGTAATGGAGCCACGGAAATTGCGGCGTAATGGAGCCAATGGATTTTCGGCATAAAGGAGCCACTTCGTTGCTACTTTGGGGGTTCGAACTTTCGTGAACCGGCTATCCTCCCAGCTTTTTTGCCGGAGGTCGCCATGAGTAACCGGAGGTTCGAGATCTATCAATATCGACAAGTCCTGGTGCGGATGCGCCAGGGCGATTCCGATCGGGATATCGCCCGATCGCGACTGATGGGACGCAAGAAGGTGGCCCAGCTGCGCGGGGTCGCGCAGGAGCGCGGCTGGTTGGCGCCTGATGCGGCCTTACCTGAAGATACCGTGCTGGCGACCCTGTTCCCACGCCGGGAGGGGCTGCCGAGCCAGTGCGTGTCGAGCCTGGAACCGTGGCGCGCGCAGATCGCCGCGTGGCAGGCGGAAGGCATCCAGGGGACGACCATTCATGCGGCGCTGGTTCGCCGCTACGGCTATACCGGCAGTTACTCGGCCGTCCATCGGTTCCTTCAGCAGTTGCCATCGGCAGCGCCGGATGTGCCCCTCCGGTTGCATTTCCCACCCGGCGAGGCCGCCCAAGTCGATTTCGGTGCGGGGCCATTGATCACGGATGTCCGCACCGGCGAGACGTTCAAGACCTGGGTGTTCGTGATGACGCTCTGTTGGTCGCGGCATCAATACGCGGAAGTGGTGCGCAACCAGCACATCGCGACCTGGCTGGCGCGTCATCGCCATGCCTTCGAGGCGTTCGGTGGCGTGGTCGGGCGGGTGATCATCGATAACCCCAAGTGCGCCATCACCAAGGCCTGTCTCTACGATCCGGAAGTTCAACGGAGTTATGCCGATTGTGCGGAGGGGTATGCGTTCCGCATTGAACCGTGTCCGCCCCGGGATCCGCAAAAAAAGGGCCTCGTCGAGGCCGGCGTCAAATACATCAAGGGCGCCTTCCTGCCCTTGCGCGAGTTCCGCGGTCTGGCCGACGCCAACCAACAGCTCGCCGCGTGGGTGCGGGAAGAGGCCGGTCAGCGTTGCCATGGCACGACGCGGGAACAGCCGCTGGCCCAGTTTCTGGCGAGCGAACGCGCCTTGTTGCACCCCTTACCGGCCACCCCACCGGTGCTGGCCGTGTGGGCGAAAGTGAAAGTCCATCGGGACGCCCACGTCCAGTTCGCCCAGTGCCCGTACTCGGTACCCTTCCGGCTCGTTGGCCAGACCCTGTGGCTCAAGGCCAGCGACACCCTGATCCGGCTCTACCAGGACCATGAACCGGTCGCCTGCCATCCGCGCCAGACCCGACCGGGTGCTCGAGTCACCCTCCCGGATCATCTGCCCCCGGCGGCGCTGGCCTGGAGTCTCCACGATACCCAGTGGTGCCTCCAGCAAGCGGAACGCATCGGCCCGAGTTGTCACACGCTCATCCATACGCTGTTCGCGGATCGGGTGTTGGTTCATCTGCGCGCCGCCCAGGGCCGCCTGCGCTTGGAAGGCGCCTACGGGGCGGCGCGCCTGGAGGCGGCCTGCACGCGCGCCCTGGATGCCGGCAGCCCCCGTTATCGCACCGTGAAGACCATTCTGGCCAAAAACCTGGATCAGGGACCGGCACGGGACGCGGCGACCCCGCTCCCGGCCACCTACACCCAGGGTGGCCGGTTCTGCCGCGATCCCCAGACTGCACTGCCTTGAGGTGCTGCGCCATGACCACCCTGCCCGAACTGAGCGGCCTGCTCAAATCCCTGCGCCTCTCCGGGATCCTCGATTCGCTCGAGGTGCGCAACCATGAAGCCATCGATCGTCATCTGGCCTACACCGACTTCCTCGGTCTACTGCTCCAGGACGAAGTGGCGCGCCGCGACCAGAAGAAACTGCCCCAACGCCTGCGCCGCGCCAATTTTCGCAGCCAGAAGAGCCTGGAATGTTTCGATTTCGACCGCCTGCCCACGTTGAATCGGGCGCTGGTCCACGATCTGGCCACCGGCCGCTTCATTGCCGAGAAGGTCGCCGTGCTCATCGTCGGTCCCTGCGGCACCGGGAAAAGTCATCTTGCCCAAGCTTTAGGCCATCTCGCCGCTCGCCAGGGCCATGACGTGCTGTTCACCACCCAGACTCACCTGTTCAACGGCTTGCGGCAAGCGCAAGCGGTGGGGAGTTTCGAGCGCCGCTTCCATACCCTGGTCCAGGCGCCGCTGCTCATCAGCGACGATTTCGGTCTCAAGCCGTTGCGTCCCCCCGAGGATGAGACGTTCCATGACCTGGTCGCCGAACGCTATGAGCGGACCGCCACGCTGCTCACCAGCAATCTGGACTTCGGCGAATGGGGCGATGCGTTCCCCGCGAACAAAATGCTGGGGGCCGCCACCCTGGATCGGTTGCGACATGGCGCGTATCGCCTGGTCCTCGATGGGGAGAGTTATCGCAGTCCCAAACCCCTGTCGCCACCGCCCCCGCCCCGGTTGCGAAAGACGGAAAAAACAGCCATTCTTGAGGTGCGTTCGAACCCCTGATTTCAGTACCTTGTGGTGGCGCCATTACGCCGAAAATCGCTGGCGCCATTACG
>DAOLDO010000521.1:0-5077 GCA_035327325.1 Chloroflexaceae bacterium
ACCGTCTCGGGCGGGGACGTGCCCGAGAGCGCGCCGGCGCGGAGCAGGGCGGCCCTGGCGCGCTCGGGCGCCAGGTCGGCCACGCCGAGGACGTGCAGGCCGGCCACGCGCCTGGCCTGGGCCAGGAACATCGTGCCGAACTTCCCGGCCCCGATCAGGCCGACGCGGAGTGGGCGCCCGGCCTCGGCCCGGGCGGCGAGCAGCGAGAGCAGATCGGCGGTCATGGCTCCCTCGGCTGGTGCTGGCGACGGGGCTGCTGGCGCTATTGTACCTGATCGGTCGCGCAAGGGCGGCGCCCGAAAGGGCCGGAGACCCCTGTACAAAAGCGAACGTATGTGCTATACTGATCCGGGTACGAAGCGCAACCACGCAGGGAAGAGGTCTTCAGATGATCGGTCGCAACAAGGTCAGGGCGGTCACCGACGCGGCGACGTTGCAGTACGCCAACGGCAAGAGCCAGGCGCGGCGCTCGGTGGGCGCCGGCCGCTTCGCGGCCTACGTGGGCTTTCACATCGAGGCCGGGCGCGACGGCGAGCTGGACGAGGCCATGCGCGCGGCGCAGGTGCCCCTGGTCGAGATCAAGCACCAGCGGCCCGGCGGCGCCGAGATCGTCAAGCACTGGGACCTCGGGGAGACGGTGAAGCTCTACCCGATCACGAGCGGCCCGGTAGCGCCGACGGTGGCGGGCAGCCTCGCCGGCGGGAACGCCCGCGAGACGGCGGAGGCCGGCATCGGCCTGCGCTGGGGCAACGGCGAGCGCTCGAAGCTGGCGGTGCGCGGCTACCTGCACCCCCTGGTCACGGTCGGCTACCTGCGGCTGGTCCAGTTCTCGGTGCGCAGCCGCATGACCGACGAGCTGCTCAAGGCCCTGGTTGACCACGCCCGGGTCTGCGAGGCCGCCGACTCGCTGGTGGACCGCACGCGCCACCCCGAGCTGGTGACCCTCCACGAGATTGCCCTCCCCCTCGGCCCCGGCGAGGAGACGGAGTGGGGCAAGGGCGACACGGCCACGGTGGTCCCCTTCGTGAGCCTGCACCCAAGCGAGATCGACGCCGAGTACCTGCGGGGCGTCTGGCGGCCCGACAGCGTGCAGGCGGCGGCCCTGCGCGAGTGGGAGGGCATCCAGCACTGGGCCCGCGAGTACGCCGCCGCGAGCGAGGAGCCCGCCGCCCGCCAGCACGAGGAGGCCGCCTACCAGCCCGTCTACGAGGACGCCCTGTAGAGTCGCCTCACCGGCGCGGCTCCAGCCCCGTCCACGGTAGAGCCGCCCCGGAGGGGCGGCTCCCGCACGGCCCCGCCGCGCCACGGCTGGCACAGGAGTTGTAAAAGCCTCCCCGAGCCGCCCATCAGACGGATCGCCGAGGAGGTTGCGTATGGTCGTGGGCACGGAAGAGCAGACGGCTCCGCGGGCGCCGGCCCGCCGGTGGGCGGGTGTCGCCGCCCTCGTCGCCCTGTGGGCGCGCTTTCGGGACGACGCCCGCGCCCTCGGTCGGGCCGCCTGGGCGGCCTGGCTGCGCGCCCTGCTCGTGGGGCTGGCCCTCTGCTGCGCCCTGTCGGCGGCCCTCACCCTGACCGGCCGCTCCGCCGCCCCCGGCCCCCTCGAGACGTGGGACCAGCAGGCCCTGGTCAGCCTGCTCGAGGCGCCGCCCTTCACCTTCGCGACGGCCGGCGTGCTCGAGTCGCCGGGCAACCTGTTCGGCATGTGGCTGCTGATCCTGGCCGGCACGGCCCTCGCCATACAGACGCGGAGGCCCGTCCTCGGGGCCACCCTGTTCAGCGGCCACCTGCTGGCCCTGGCCATCTTCTGGGCGGGCTGGCTGCTCTGGAACCGCGCGCGGCCCGACCTGGTGGCCGGCGGCATCGCCGCGCCCGGCCTCCACTCCTTCCCGTCGGGGCACATGGTCCACGTGGTCGCGATGTACGGCTACCTGGCCGCCCTCTGGATGCGCGCCTCGGGCCGCTGGCTCGAGCGGCTCCTGATCGCCGCCCTCTTCATCGCCTTCTGCGCGGCCGTCGGCCTGGCGCGCCTGATCCTGGGCACCCACTGGCCGAGCGACGTCCTCGCCGGCACGCTGCTCGGCCTGGCCTGGGCGGCCGTGATGGTCTACGCCCACCTCGCGGCCGAGCGGGCGGCCGGCGGCCGCTGACCTACGGGCGCCGGCCGCCCGCTCGGCGGCAAAGCTTCGCGACGTTGCGGCGTTGCGTGGGCATAGTTGCAGGGTACTGGCCTTATCGCCGCGCCGCCTCGGCGGGCGCCTGCTCGCCCCACCAGTGGCGGCGCAGGCGCTCGGCCTCGCGGCGCGCCTCGGCGGCGTCGTCGTCGAGGCCCTGGGCGGCCGCGTAGCGGGCGAGCTCCTCCCAGGTCTGCACCTCGAGGCCCCTGGCCCGCGCGGCGGCGCTGAAGGTGGCCGCCAGATGCACGTCCCGCTCGGCCTCGGCGTAGTTGCCCTCGGCCGCGCTGATCGCCGCCAGCAGGCGCAGGGCGCCCACCTGCCCCGCCCGGTCGCCGATCGCGTTGCTCTTGGTCAGGGCGGCGCGCGCCTCCACAAAGGCCGCGGCGAGCTCGCCCAGCCCCAGGTGCGCCTGGCCAATCAGCACGCGGGCCCTCACCTCGGCGCCCCAGTCGCCCGTGGCGCCCGCCAGGTCGAGGGCCTGCCGGTGCAGGCGCAGGGCGGCCCCGTGCCGCCCCGCCGCGAGATCGAGGGCCCCGATCCCGTCCAGGCAGCGGGCCGCGAGGCTGTCAGGGGTGAGCAGGGCCACCTCGGAGGGGGGCGCCGTGCGGCAGCGCCCGAGCGCCCGCCGGAGCAGGCGGCGGGCGACGTCCCGCTCGTCCGCTGCGGTCAGCGCCGCGCCCTCGGCCTCCAGGCAGGCGATCGCAAGGAGCTCCGCCTCGTCGCGCCCGGCGCCCTCCCCCGAGCGCGCCAGCCGCCGCAGCCGCCGCCGCAGGCCCGGCGCCTCGGCCGCGGCCCGGCGCTCGACGCCGGTGGACAGCAGGAAACGCAGCCGGAAGAGCCCCGCGCAGCACTCCGCCAGCGGATCGCGCAGGTAGGCGGCCAGTTCGCCCAGCTGGGCCAGATCGTGGGCCTGGCTGACATAGTTGCCCGCCCGCTCGTTGAGGGCCACCCGCAGCAGCAGCAGGCCGAAGCGCCGCTCGGCGACCCGCACGAAGACCAGCCCCTGCTCGATGTAGCGCAGCGCTGTGTCAACGGCGTAGTGGCGCGCGGCCACGCGCGCCGCCACCAGGCAGTAGTGGGCCTGCAGCTCCCACTCCTCGGCGCCGCCCAGGTGGCGGATCAGCTGGTCGTAGACCGCAGGCTCGGCCCCGTCGCTGATCTCGGCGGCGTAGGAATCCTCGTACCAGTCGGCCACGGCGGCGTGGAGCTGTCGCCGCTGGCCGAACAGCAGGCTCCTGTAGGCCACCTCGTGGGCGATGCCGTGCTTGAAGCGGTAGACCCGCTCCGGTCCTTCCAGCTCGAGGTCGAGGATCTGCAGCGCCACCAGGGTGTCAAGCTGCTCGCGCAGCGCCGTGGACGAGGGGCGGCCGGGGTGCACCGTGCCCAGCAGCCGCAGCTGGAAGGTGCTGCCCAGAACAGCGGCAACCTTGAGGGTCAGGCGAGTGGCCTCGTCCAGCCGGTCAACCCGGGCCTGGACGATGCCCTGCGCCGAGTTTGAGACCTGCACGCTGACGTAGGGCCTGGCCAGGTCGGCGACCCCCTCCTCGACCCGCACCAGCTGGTGCTGGCGCAGCACCCGCAGGTACTCCTTGATGAAGAGGGGCTGGCCCTCCGTGTGGCGCTCGACGTACTGCCCCAGCTTGCTGCCCACGGCGCCCACGCCGAGCTGCTCGCGGATCATCGCCAGGCTCTCGTCGCCGGTGAGCCGGCTGACCTCGATCCGCACGCAGCCGGGGTTGGTGCGCAGCTCGCGCAGGGACGGGGGCTGCGGCCCGTCGAGGGGCCGGTGGGAAAGGGCCAGGCACAGGCGCGGCGGCCCCTGGCGCGCCAGGGCCGCCGCCAGGGCGAGGGAAGCTTCGTCCGCCCAGTGGATGTCCTCGAGCACAAGCAGCAGGGGCGCGTCGCCGGTGTGCGCGGCGATCAGGGCGACCGCGAGGGCGACCAGGCCCCGCGTCTCGGCGGCCCCGAGGGGTTGCGCGGCCTCGCGGCCCGCCCCCGCGAGGCCGAGGGCGCGCGCCACGAGCGGCCCGGCGCCCCGCAGATCGGCGGGCACCAGCGCGAGGCAGCCCTCGATGTGAGCCTGCTGGAGCTGCGGGGGCGCCCCCTCGTCAACCCCGCAGATGCCCTGGATGATCGGCCGCCAGACAGCCAGGGGGACCGGCGCCTCGCCGCTGCTGCACTCGGCGCTGTAGCCCGTG
Organism: Chloroflexaceae bacterium; assembly: GCA_035327325.1. Taxonomy (GTDB): domain Bacteria; phylum Chloroflexota; class Chloroflexia; order Chloroflexales; family Chloroflexaceae; genus CAIWXH01. The sequence goes on from DAOLDO010000521.1 coordinate 4,373, forward strand.
TGCCCCGCCGCGACCCAGCCGGCGAACAGCTCCTGGAGCAGGCAGCTCTTCCCAATGCCCGACTCGCCCTCGAGCAGGATGAGCGACCGTCGTCCCGCCGCCGCTGTCGCCGCCGCCTCGGCCATGGCCATGCGCTCAGCGGTCCGCCCGACGACGGTCACGCCGTCGGGCAGGGCCGACCCGGGCAGCCGCACGTGCCCGCCGTCGCCGCGCGACACGGGTATGATCCGCGACACGGGCACGCCGAGGGCGTGCCCCTTGGTGACGGCGATCGTGGGGGCGCTGGTGCTGTAGCGGCCCAGCACATCGTTGCGCACCCGGCCCGAGACCAGGATCGCGCCCTGGGGGGCCAGCTGCATCAGGTGGGCGGCGAGGTTCATGTCGTCGCCCTGGGCCGTGTAGACCCGGCGCTGCGGGCTCCCGACGGCGCCTACGAACAGCCAGCCGAGGGTGATGCCCACCCGCGTCACCAGGCCCCGCTCGCACAGCTCGAGGCAGCAGCCGACGGCCCTGCTGGCATCGTCGCCGCGGGCGACGGGGGCGCCGAAGAGCAGCACGAAGACCGCGCCCTTGTCGCCGATCTCGATCTCGTTCAGCCAGCCGCCCCAGCGGCGCACCACCGCCTGGACGTGGGCCACCAGCGGGTGCAGGGCCTCGGGCCGGCGCGGCAGCTCGAAGGCCGCGAAGACCGGGACGCAGCGGCGG
>DAOLDO010000522.1:0-5076 GCA_035327325.1 Chloroflexaceae bacterium
AGCTGCTGCTGGTGATTGACCAGTTCGAGGAGCTGTTCACCCTGGCCGAGGACGAGGCCGAGCGCGCCCTGCTGCTCGACAGCATCGTCACCGCGGCCCTCGACGAGCGCTCGCGCCTGCGCGTGGTGATCACCCTGCGCGCCGATATGCTCGACCGCCCGCTGCGCTCGGTGGACTTCGGCGAGCTGATCCGCCAGCGGGGCGAGCTGGTCCTGCCCCTGACGCCCGACGAGCTCGAGGCGGCCATCCTGGGCCCGGCGCGCTGGGCGGGCCTGCGGCTGGAGGATGGGCTGGTGGCCTCGCTCGTCGCCGACGTGGGCGATCAGCCGGGCGGGCTGCCGCTGCTGCAGCACGCTTTAGGCGAGCTGTACGAGCGCCGCGAGGGCCGCCTGCTGACCCGCGCCGCCTACGCCGCGCTCGGCGGGGTGGGCGGCGGCCTGGCCCGCAGCGCCGAGGCCGCCTACGCCGCGCTCACGCCCGAGGAGCAGGCCGCGGCGCGCCTGCTCTCCCTGCGCCTGGTCGCCCCCGGCGAGGGCGCCGACGACGCCAGGCGCCGCGCGCCCCTGGCCGAGCTGAGCCCGCCCGCCGCCGAGGTCACCATGCGCTTCGCCGCCGCCCGCCTGCTCACCCTCGACCGCGAGCCGGCCAGCCGCAAGCCGACCGTCGAGGTGGCCCACGAGGCCCTGCTGCGCGAGTGGCCGCGGCTGCGCGGCTGGCTCGACGCGGCCCGCGACGACCTGCGCGCCCAGACAATCTTCACCCTCGACCTGGAGGAACTGATCGCCCTGGGCCAGGCCCGCCTGACCCGCGACTGGACGCCCGAAGAGTGCCGCCAGTACCTCCAGCTGGCGCAGTGCGAGTAGGGGCACTAGGCGCATTGCCGGCGCACGGGCGCCCCCTTCCTCTGAGCCGTGCTACAATAGATCATCCAGCGCAGAGCAAGCTCAACGAGGAGGCGAGAGCGATGAACCGCGCCCAGCTGGTCGAGGATCTGCAGCGCATCGTGGGCCCGAAGGGCGTGGTCGCCAACCCCGACGCCTTGATGACCTACGACGCCGACGGCTGCGTCATGGACATCGGCGAGCCGGAGGTGGTCGTGCTGCCGACGAGCGCCGAGCAGGTGAGCGGCGTGGTGCGCGTCGCCGCTCGCTACGGCGTGCCGATCGTGCCCCGCGGCGCCGGCACCGGCCTCTCCGGCGGGGCCACGCCCATGCGCGGCGGCATCGTGGTCAGCACGGCGCGCATGGACAAGATCCTCCAGGTGGACACGCGCAACGGGCGCGTGCTCTGCCAGCCCGGCGTGATCAACTGGGAGCTGTCGCAGCACCTCAAGCCCTACGGCTACCAGTTCGCGCCCGACCCCTCCTCGCAGAAGGCCTGCACGATCGGCGGCAATATCGCCAACAACTCGGGCGGCCCCCACTGCCTCAAGTACGGCATCACCGCCAGCCACGTGCTCGGCGTCGAGCTGGTCCTGCCCGACGGCTCGATCGTCTGGACCGGCGAGGGCAACCCCGCCACGGCCGGCTACGACCTCACCGGCGTGGTGACGGGCAGCGAGGGCACAATCGGCCTGGTCACCGCGGCCTGGCTCAAGCTCACCCGCCTGCCCGAGGCCGTGCGCGTGGTCCTGGCCCTCTTCCCCGATATCGCCGGGGCCTCCAGCAGCGTCTCCCAGGTGATCGCCGGCGGCTTCCTGCCCGCCGCCCTCGAGATCATGGACCGGCTGGCGATCAAGGCCGTCAACGACATGTACAAGCTGGGCCTGCCCGAGGCCGCCGGCGCCGCCCTGCTGATCGAGGTGGACGGGGTCGAGGACGGCCTCGACGAGCTGCTCAACGACGTGACGGCGGTCTGCTGGCGCAACGGCGCCCTGGACGTGCGCCCCGCCCGCACCCTCGACGAGCAGAACCAGGTCTGGGCCGCGCGCAAGAACGCCTTCGGCGCGATGGGCCGCCTGGCGCCCACCTACTACCTGGTAGACACGGTCGTGCCGCGCACTCGCCTGCCCTACACCATGGAGCAGGTCGGCCGCATCAGCGGCGAGTACCGCCTGCCGATCGCCAACGTCTTCCACGCCGGCGACGGCAACCTCCACCCGATCATCCTCTTCGACCGGCGCGACAAGGGCCAGAACCAGCGGGCCCTGGAGGCCGCCACCAGCGTGATGCACGTGAGCATCGAGCAGGGCGGGGTGATCAGCGGCGAGCACGGCATCGGCGTCGAGAAGCAGGACTACATGACCCTGCTCTTCTCCACCGACGACCTGGCCGCCATGGCCGGCCTCCACCAGAGCTTCGACCCCCACGACCTCTTCAACCCCGGCAAGGTGTTCCCCAAGGGCCGCGGCTGCGGCGAGCTGGCCTCGCTGCGCAGGGCCGGCGTGGCCTGGGGCGAGCTGAAGGCCGCCGGGGCGGCGGAGTAGGACACGCTGGCGTTCGTAGGCCTGGGTTGCTTTACCACGAAGGGCACGAAGGGCACGAAGGAGCAAGCGAGGCTCTGCTGTGACGAGCTACTGCGAGGCTCTCGTTCGGCTCAGGCGGGGCGCTCCGGCGCAAGGTGTGCACAGACTCTTCGCGCTCTTCGTGGCCTTCGTGGTGAAAACCGACAAGCGTGTCGGCCGACCTACGCTAGAGGAGCAGACACAATGACGCTCTCCACGCTCCAGCGCCAGCTGACCGAGATCGCGGGCGCCGCCAACGTCAGCGCGGACGCGGCCCCCTTCGCGGTCGCCGGCCGCGCCCCCGCCTGCGCCGTCGCCCCCGGCACGGTCGAGGAGCTGGCCGCGGCCGTGGCCGCCTGCGCCGCCGCCCGCGTGCCCGTGGTGCCCTGGGGCGGCGGCACCAAGCAGCGCTGGGGCCGGCCGCCCGCCGCCGAGCAGTTCGTCGTCGTCCAGACCGGCCGCCTCAGGGGCGCCCTGGTCTACGAGCCCGATGACCTGACGATCTCGGTCGCCGCCGGCACCACCCTGGCCGAGCTCGACGCCCTGCTGGCCGCCAACGGCCAGATGCTGCCCCTCGACGCGCCCGAGCCCGCGCGGGCCACCGTGGGCGGCGTGCTGGCCACGGCGGTGGACGGCCCGCGCCGCCTGGCCTACGGCACCGCCCGCGACCTGCTGATCGGCGTCGGCGTGGTCGAGGCCACCGGCCGGGTCAGCAAGGCCGGCGGCATGGTGGTCAAGAACGTCAGCGGCTTCGACATGATGAAGCTCTACCTCGGCAGCCTCGGCACCCTGGCGATCATCGTCTCGGCCAACTTCAAGCTGCTGCCCCGCGCCCGCGCCGCCGGCTCGCTCAGCTGCCGCTTCCGCGCCCCCGAGCCCGCCCTCGCCCTCGCCGAGCAGATCGCCGCCAGCCAGCTCACCCCCGCCGCCGTCGAGTACCACGAGGGCTGGGCCGAGGCGGGCGCCCCGCCCGTCGCCCTGGAGGTGCGCGCCGAGGGCCTGCCCGCCGCCGTCGAGCGCCACCTGCGCGACCTCGAGGCCATGGCCCGCGCCGCCGGCGCCGCCGAGGCCGAGGGCCTGCCCGCCGCCGGCCCCGAGCTCGAGGCCCGCTGGGCCCGCCACGGCGACCTGGCCCAGACCTCAGCCGTGGCCGACGACGAGCTGGTGGCCCGCCTCAGCTGCCTGCCCGGCGACCTGGCCGCCGCCGTGGCCCGCGCGCGCGACCTCGCCGCCGGCCACGGGCTCGGCCTGCGCGTCGCCGCCCGGGCCCTCGGCGGGGTGGCCTACCTGCGCGCCCAGGGCCCCGACGAGGGGCTGCGCGCCTGGCACGCCGGCCTGCTCGCCGGCCCCGCCGAGCTCGCCGTGCTCGCCGCCAGGCCCGCCCTCGCCGCGGAGCTGCCCGTCTGGGGCCGCCCGCCCGCCAACCTCGAGCTGATGCGCCGGATCAAGGCCGAGTTCGACCCCGAGAACCTCTTGAACCCCGGCCGGTATGTGGTGTGAGGTGTGCGGTGTGAAGGTTCGGCAGCCAGGCTCGTGGCCGAGTCACACCTCACACAGCGAGCGCAGCGAGCGGCTCACACCTCGCAGGATTGTATGCAGCCAGCCACCTTTGTTGAAGAACTGAAGCGCATCATGGGCGACGGCGCCGTCGTTACGACGCCCGACGCCCTGGCCACCTACGACGCCGACGCGAGCATGATCGTCGCGCGGGCGCCGGAGGCCGTGGCCCTGCCCGCCACGCCCGAGCAGGCCGCCGCGGCCGTCGCCCTCGCCGTGGCCGCCGGGGTGCCCGTGGTCGCCCGCGGCGCCGGCACCGGCATCGCCGGCGGGGCCGTGCCCGTGCGCGGCGGCCTCGTGCTCAGCACCGCGCGCCTCGACGCCATCGAGTCGGTCGAGCCCCGCTCGCGCCGCGCCGTCGTGCAGCCGGGCGTGGTCAACGCCGAGCTGAACGCCCGCCTCGCGCCCCTCGGCCTCCAGTTCGCGCCCGACCCCTCCTCGCAGCGGGCCAGCACCATCGGCGGCAACCTGGCCACCAACGCCGGCGGCCCCCACTGCCTCAAGTACGGCGTCACCACCAACCACGTCCTCGCCGTCGAGCTCGTGCGCCCCGACGGCGCGCGGGTGTGGACCGGCGACGGCGCCCCCGACGCGGCGGGCTACGACCTGACCGGTCTGGTGGTCGGCAGCGAGGGCACCTTCGGCCTGGTCACCAGGGCCATGCTGCGCCTCACGCCCCTGCCCGAGGCCAACCGCGTGGTCCTGGCCCTCTTCCCCAGCGTCGTCGCCGCCTCGGCCGCCGTCAGCCGGGTGATCGCCGCCGGCTCCCTGCCCACCTCGCTCGAGGTGATGGACCACAACGCGATCCGGGCCGTCAATGGGGCCTACGGCCTGGGCCTGCCCGAGGACGAGGGCACCACCCTGCTGATCGTCGAGGTGGACGGGGTCGAGGACGGCCTCGACGCGGCCCTCGAGCAGATCCTGGCGATCTGCGCCGCCGAGGGCGCCTTCGAGCTGCGCCCCGCCCGCACCCCGGCCGAGCAGGCCCGCGTCTGGGCCGCCCGCAAGTCGGTCGCCGGCGCGATCGGGCGCCTCGCCCCCGCCTACCTGCTGGTCGACACGGTGGTGCCGCGAAC
>DAOLDO010000523.1:0-2904 GCA_035327325.1 Chloroflexaceae bacterium
AGGGGCGGAGCCCCGGCGCGGGTGGGTGTGGGAGGGCCGGCGGCGGCCCTCCCACAAAAGAGCGGGGTCACAGGGGCGCCCTCCCCAGGGCGGGGTCGCAGGGGCGCCAGCCTCGCAAGCCGTGCGCGTTGCGTGTACCATGCCAAGAGGAGCAGCACAGAGGCGGAGCCCATGGCCACCATCCTGATCGTCGAGGACGAGCACGAGCTCGCCGCCCTGGTGCGGCGCCAGCTCGAGGGCGAGGGCCACGCGGCCCTGGTCGCCCACGACGGGCCCACGGCCCTGATCATCGCGGCCCAGGCCGCACCCGACCTGGTCATCCTCGACTGGATGCTGCCCGGCCTCGACGGGCTCACCGTGATGCGCCGCCTGCGCGAGCGCTCCACCGTGCCCGTGCTCATGCTCACCGCCCGCGACGACGAGGCCGACCGCGTGCTCGGGCTCGAGGTGGGCGCCGACGACTACATGACCAAGCCCTTCAGCCTGCGCGAGCTGATGGCCCGCGTCAGAGCCATGCTGCGCCGGGTCGAGCTGCTGACCAGACAGGCCGGCGACGGGGCGGCGCCCCTCGCCCTCGGCCAGCTGCACCTCGACCCCCTGGCCCGCCGCGTCGAGGTCGGCGGCGCGCCGGTCGAGCTGACGGTCAAAGAGTACGAGCTGCTGCTGCTGCTCGCCCGCCACCCCGGGCGCAGCTTCAGCCGGGCCTACCTGCTCGACCACATCTGGGGCGCCGACTACGAGGGTGGCGACCGCACCGTAGACACCCACATCGTCCGCCTGCGCCGCAAGCTCGGCGAGGTCGGCGAGCGCATCAGCACGGTCTGGGGCGTGGGCTACCGCTTCGAGGGATAGGTCCGACATTATGGTACACACATCCCCCCTGCTCCGCAGGGTCAGCTTCTGGCGCGCCCTGGTCGAGCTGACCGCGCTCGCCAACCTGGTCTTCGTGCTTCCCCTCGCCTTCGCCGGCTGGATCGGCTCGCCCTGGCTGGAGCTGCTGGGCTACCTGGGGATGGCCATCTACGCCTACGCTGCCTGGCGGCTCGCCCCGGGGACGGGGAGCCTCGTGCGGCGCGTGGGGCGCGTCCTGCTCTGGCTGGCCCTGCTCACCCTGGTCAACGGCGTGATCGGCTGGGCCACGATCACCTACCTGCCCTACAAGGGCACATGGCTCGGCATGCGCTTCGACGACCTGGAGCTCAGCCTGGGCGCCTACATGCTGAGCGCGGGCTACATCATCGCCAGCCTGTTCCTCTCGGCGCGGCTGCTCCTGGCGGCCTGGGGCCTGGGCACGCGCCGCCTGCGCTGGCGGCTGACCTTCACCTACATGCTGGTGGGCGTGCTGACCCTGGTCTTCGTGCCGGTGGCCCTGCTGCTCTACCTGGCCGGTCTGAGCCTCGCGGCGGTGCCGGTTGTCCTGCCCCCCGCCCAGGTGGCGCCGGCCCTGGCCGAGGCCCTGGCCCCCGTGGCCGACGACGTCTCCCCGGGGCAGCTCGACCCGCTGCTCGCGGGCCTGCTCGACGGCACGACGAAGCTGCCACTGCCCGCGGGCGCCGCCGCGGCCGAGGAGGCCGGGCCACTGCGCGGGGTGCGCCGCCTGACCCTGCTGCGCCCCGACGGCGTCGTCCTTGCCGGCGCGGGGCGCGACCCCTTCCGGGCGGGCGAGCCCCTGCCCCCCGAGGCCAACCTCGCCCTGATCGTGCCCCGCGTCACCGCCCCGGGCGCGTGCGCCGAGGGCTACCCCGCCGAGGGTCTGCTGGCCGACACGGCGGTCTGCGCCGTGGGCGAAGGCCCCGACGCCCTGCTGGTGGTCGAGACCAACGTTGACAGCAGCGCCCAGGTGGGCGCGGCCTTCAGCCGGGTGGTCGGGCTGACCCTCCTCGGCACCAGCCTGGTCCTGAACCTGGCCGCCCTGGTCGTCCTCGCCCTGCTGCCCGTCGGCATGGGCATCGGCTACCTGCTGGCCCGCGGCCTCACCAGGCGCATCGAGGGCCTCGACCGGGCCGCCGCCGGCCTGGCCGCCGGCGACCTTGGCAGCCGCGTGCCCGCCGCCGCCCCCGACGAGATCGGGCGCCTGGGCCGCACCTTCAACAGCATGGCCGCCCAGCTCGAGGAGCGCGAGCGGGCCCTCGCCGCCGCCGCCGCCCGCTCCGAGGCCCTGCTGCGCGCCAACAAGCGCCTCGTCGCCGACGTCAGCCACGAGCTGCGCAACCCCCTCGCCACCCTGCGCGGCTATCTCGAGGCCCTCGAGCAGGACTTCGGCGACAGCCTGCCCGCCCACGACCTGGCCGTGATCCGCGCCGAGACCGAGCGCCTCACCGCTATGGTCGAAGACCTTTTCACCCTCGCGCGGGCCGAGGCCCAGCAGCTGCCCCTCACCATCGAGGCCGTGGACGTCGGCGCCGCGGTGGACCGCCTCGCCGAGACTCTGGCGCCCCTCGCCCGCCGCGAGCGCGAGCTCGAGGTCGTGGCCCAGGTGGCACCCGGCCTGCCCCGCGCCCGCGCCGACCGGGTCCGCCTCGAGCAGGTGCTGCGCAACCTGGCCCAGAATGCCCTCCGCCATACCCCGCCCGGCGGCATCATCGCCTTCGAGGCCGCCATGGGCCCCGATGGCCGCATCGTCGTCGCCGTGGCCGACACCGGCCTCGGCATCGCGCCCGAGGACCTGCCCAACGTCTTCGAGCGCTTCTACCGGGGCGACAGCTCGCGCGCCCGCGAGACCGGCGGCGCCGGCCTGGGCCTCGCCCTCGTCCGCGAACTGGTCGGCGCCATGGGCGGCGAGGTCGCCGTCGAGAGCACCCCGGGCCGCGGCTCGCGCTTCACGGTCACGCTGCCGCGGGCCTGACGGAGCGCTGGGCGGTGGCTACGCCGGGGCGGCCACGCTGGGCCGCCCTTACGACCGTC
>DAOLDO010000523.1:3004-5057 GCA_035327325.1 Chloroflexaceae bacterium
CACGCTGGGCCGCCCTTACGACCGTCACGCTGCCGCGGACCTGACGGGGCGCTGGTGCGTCACTTTGCTTCGGCAAGGCCGTGTCCTGAGCTGTGAGTCGCTCGCCGCGCTCGCCGTGTGAGCTGTGAGCAGGGCCGCACCGGCGCGGATCACACCTCACAGCTCACACCTCAGCGGCCATGGCGCTGAGCCCACCACCCGTCCCGCTACCCCACCCGCAGCGGCCTGAGCGCCCCCTTGATGTCGGCGCGGTTCTGCTCGAGCCACGGCGGCAGCTTCAGGCTGGAGCCGAGGGCCTCGGTCGGCTCGTCCACGGCGAAGCCCGGGCCGAGGGTGGCCAGCTCGACGATATGCCCGTCCGGGTCGCTGGTGTAGATGCTCTTGAAGTAAACCCGGTCCATCACGGGGCTCACGCGCAGGCCGGCGGCCAGCAGGCGCTCGCGCCACTCCAGCTGGGTGGCCTCGTCTGCCACGGCCAGGGCGAAGTGATGGGTCTGGCCGGCGCCCATGCGCGCCCGCGGGCTCTTCAGCGGGTCGCGCTCGAAGTAGGTAATCAGGGTGCCGGGGCGGCCATCGCCCGCGCCCCAGTACCAGTGGGCCGAGCCCGGGTCGTCGAAGTTGTTGGTCATCTTCACCCGACGCATGCCCAGCAGCTCGCCGAAGAAGGCGTGGGTGCGCCCGATGTCCGCGCCGATCGCGGTGATGTGGTGCATGCCGCGGCTCAGGGCCATGGCCGGCGCAATCGTGGGCACCGGCTCGGGCCAGGTCAGGGCCCGGATCGTCTCGGCGTCGCGGTTGGCCACCAGCATCGCCTCGGGCGGGGCGCGGAAGGCGGTGCCGATCGCGTCGGGGGCCTCGTCCACCGTCCAGCCGGGGCCCACGGTCGCGATCTCGACGATCACCCCGTCGGGGTCGCGGAAGTAGATCGAGGTGAAGTAGTGCCGGTCGAAGGGCCCGTCCACGCCCAGGCCAAGATCCGTCAGGCGGCGCTTCCACATGAGCAGGCCGTCGTAGTCGGCCACGGCAAGGGCGAAGTGGTGGGTGCCGCCGATGCCCGGCTCGCCCGGCTGGGCCCGCGGCCACTCGAAGAAGGTGATCGCCGAGCCGGGGCTGCCCCGCTCGTCGCCGAAGTAGAGGTGGTAGCTGCTGGGGTCGTCGAAGTTGACCGTCTGCTTCACCAGCCGCAGGCCCAGGGCCCGGGTGTAGAAGTCCACCGTGCGCTGGGCGTCCGCCGAGACCAGGGTGATGTGATGAAGGCCAAGGATGCTCATCGCTTTGCCTTTCGCTACGTCAGGGGTGTTGCAGCATTATAGCCCGTAATAAGCGAAAGGGGAGGGCCAGGCCCTCCCCTTGCTCCCGCCCTGTCTGGCCGGTCCGGCTACGCCGCGACGGGCTCCTCGGCCGGCACCTGCTTGACGATCTCGATCTCGATGTCGATCGCGACCTCCTCGCCGACCAGCACGCCGCCGGTCTCGAGGGCCACGTTCCAGTTCAGGCCCCAGTCCTTGCGGTTGATCTTGGTGCTGGCGTTGAAGCCGGCGCTGGTAGTGCCCCAGGGGGCCTTGGCCTGGCCGTTGTACTCGACGTCCAGCACGACCTCGTTGGTCACGCCCCTGATGGTCAGGTCGCCGTAGAGCTTGCCGCGGGTGTCGTCGAGGACCTCGACCCGCTTGCTGACGAAGGTCAGGTAGGGGTGGTTGGCGGCGTCGAGGAAGTCGGGCGAGGACAGGTGGCCGTCGCGCTTCTCGTCGCGGGTGTCAATGCTCGCGGCCTCGATCTGCACGTCCACGGTCGAGTTGGCCGGGATCTGCTCATCGAAGTTGACCGTGCCGCTGAAGTTCTGGAAGCGGCCGCGGACCTTCGAGATCATCATGTGGCGGACGGTGAACTGCACATGCGAGTGCGAGTTGTCAATAACCCAGCTGGTCATGTCCATCGCTCCTTAACTGTCGCTTGCGTCTGCTTACATGGCCAGTCTAGCGTTGACGCGTCAGCAGGGGCGTGAACACGGGCGTGAACAAAAAGTTTAAAGCTCCGCCGCGACCCGCTCGAT
>DAOLDO010000524.1:0-5055 GCA_035327325.1 Chloroflexaceae bacterium
AGCACGACCACTGCCGGGGTGTAATACCTGGCGAACTGGTCGACCACGCGCTGCACCGGGGCGCGGCGCTCCTGGGCCTCCTCGACCAGGCGGATCATCCGCGCGATCGTGTTGTCGGCGGCCAGGTGGGTGACCGTGACTTCCAGGCTGCCCTCGCCGTTGATGCTGCCGGCGAAGACCTCCGCGCCTGGCTCCTTCTCGACCAGCCGGCTCTCGCCGGTGATCGGCGCCTGGTTCACCGCCGAGGCGCCGGCGCGCACCGTGCCGTCCATCGGGATGCGCTCACCGGGGCGCACGACGATCACATCGCCCACGCGCAGCTCGGCCACCGGCACCCGCTCCTCGCAGCCCGCCTCGCAGCAGCTCGTCCCGAGGCGCAGGGCGGTCTGGGGCACCACATCCATCAGGCTGCTGATCGCGTGGCGGGCCCGCGTCGACGTATAGCCCTCTAGCGCCTCACCGATCGCGAAGAGCACCATCACCAGGCCGGCCTCGACATAGGCGCCGATCACGACTGCGCCGACGGCGGCGATGGTCATCAGGGCGTTGATGTTCAGCTCGCGGCTGAGCGTCAGGCCGCGCCAGGCGCTGCGCGCGATCGGCACAACCGTCAGGGCCATAGCGAGCAGGGCCAGCAGGTTGATCCAGGCCGCCTCCCAGCCCAGGATCTCGTGCAGGATGATGCCAGGCAGTACCAGGATTGCACCGAGCAGCGCCAGGCGGGTCTCCTGCCGGCCCCACATGAACTGCAGGAAGCTGGGCGGCGCTGCTGGCGCGATAGGGGCGGCGGCCATTGTCGGCTCAAGCGCCTCATAGCCGAGGTCGCGCACACGCTGGACGATCGCCTCGCGCGGGAGGGTGCCGCTCACGCGCAGGCGCTCGGTGGCGAAGCTGAGTTCGCAGGACTGCACGCCGGGGAGCTGGGCAACGCCGCTCTCGACGGTGCGGGCACAGCCGGCGCAGTCCATGCCGCGGATCGTAAACAGGTAGTCGACCGCTGGTGTGCTCATTGTATCCTCGTTCGTCGCAGAAGCAGCTCAGGATGTGCTGACGGTAGCCTACACCTTCAACTCGTCTTGAGAGTCAAGATACGGTGTCATTTGTCAACCCTCTCCCATACACCACCCTTTCTTCTTCAAACCAGCCCGAAGCGACGCTCGCCGCTCGGCAAGGGAACGACGTATGTCGTTCCCCACCCCAAGAGCGTGTTCTTCCCTTCGGCCGTCGGTGTCAAGGGCCTTCGGTCGCTGCGCGACGGCTACGCCGCCCTTGACACCTCATCACACGCCTACTAGTTTGTCACCCACCTTGCCGTAGGTTGGATCGAACCGCTGCTTCTTCGTCACAACTGCATACGCGATGTGGAGCAGCTTTCGAGCAGCCGCACAATGAGCTACCTTCCGAGGCTTTCCTGATGCGCAAAGCCGCTCGTAGAACGACTTCACTACCGGGTTGAGCCGCACCGCAGTGAGCGCCGCCATATATAAGGCTGTTCGTAGGGTGCTGTTCCCACCACCAGCGATATGCCGTCTCCCTCGAATACTGCTCCCGCTCTCGTATGGCAGTGGGGCAAGTCCAGCGTAGGCGGTAAGCGCTTCAGGGCTGGCGCTCGTGGTGAAGTTTATGGTGCTCACCAGCAACCAAGCCGTCGTCAACGGCCCGATGCCTGGAATACTCTCCAAAAGCCCCGCTGCTTCGGCCCACTCACCCTTCGCAAGAATCTGCTCAATCTCGCGTTCCAATCGCGCGACGCGGGTGTCCAGGTCCTTGATGACCTCGTCCAGTTGGTCTGTGACAGCCTCAACCACAACTGGCCATTGGAGCAGGGCGTGGCGATGGTTGAAGGCTTGTTGGCGCATCTCGCGCAAGGCGAGCCGAGCCGAAAGCCGCTGCCGTAGCTCGTGATACACGGCCGGTGGCGGTGTCCAGGGTGCAGGAAGACGCTCGAGTGCGAAGTGGGTGAGCAGGATGGCATCAAGGGCATCGGTCTTACCACGCCGAGGTCGGGAGCGGGCATAGCCGCGGATCTGAGCGGGATTGATCACGCTCACCCGGTAGCCGGCGTCATACAAGGTGACGGCCAGGGCAACCCAGTAGCTGCCAGTGGCTTCCATCACGACGAGGGTCTGTGCGGGCGTAACGTTCATACCAGCGAGCTCCTGCAGGAAGCTCTGAAAGCCGGCTGGAGATTGCTCAAAGGTTACGGGCCGAAGGGGTGGGTTCGTGGACAACGACCAGCTGGCAGTGAAGGAGCTTGCAGCAATGTCAACTCCCACAAAGAGGTCGTATGTTGTAGGCGCCATACTTCACCTCCGTCCTCCATTCCCAGTGACGATGCTGCTGGCCTCGCGAGCAAACCGTTGTCTGCTCTCATACATCCGTGGTCAGAGCCACACGATACGGTTGAGACTGTGGTTTGCTCTCGGGAGGAGGGAGCTATCTTGACTTCGCAGTCTGTGCTGCGAGACCGCGCTCGCTCTCACTCCTCCCGCTGAGCCACCAGCATTATATGAGGGCCGCAGATAGCCGGGTTGCGCCATTGGGCTCAGTAGGCGGCCGCCGGCTGCTCGACACTGGGAGCCGCCAGGCGTTCAGCGATGTGGGAGGCGAGGAAGGCGGCATCGCTCCCGACGCCGCCCAGGAGCGCCGAGCCGCGCCGGTGGAGCCAGGACAGGCCGACGAAATAGAAGCCAGGTACTTCCGTCACACCGCGCTGATGCACCGGGGTGCCGTGCGGGTCGAGCACCGGGACATCGAGCCAGACGTAGCTCGGGCGAAAGCCCGTCGCCCAGATGACGCTCGCGAACGGCGCGTCCTGACCATCGGCGAAGCGCACCGTCGCGCCCGAGGCGCCCAGCGCGCGCCCAACAAGCCGGACGCGCCGCTCGCGGGTGAGCCGGCCCAGGTCGGTGCCGATCAGCGGGTCGAGCCGGCGCATGCGCCTGCCGAGCAGCGATGAGGCCGGCACCTGCATCAGCCCGAGCCGGTGCAGCCACCAGAAGATGTCGCGGCCCAGCAGCCGCTGGGGTAGGGTCGGCGGCCGCTTACCGACCGCCAGGGTCACCTCGTGGGTCTGCGCGAGCTCCTCGGCGATCTGCACCCCCGAGTTGCCCGCCCCTACCACCAGCACGGGCCCGGGCGGCAGCTGGCCGGGGTTGCGGTAGGCCGAGCTGTGCAGCTGAAGTATGGTCGGCGCGAGGTCGGCCGCGAAGGGCGGGGTGAAGGGCTGCTGAAACGGCCCGGTGGCGACCACCACCGACCGCGCCGCATAGGTCTCGGCCGCGGTCTCGACCACAAATCCCGGCCCGCCCTCGCGCACCGCGACGACGCGCGTGTTGAGCCGCACCGGCAGCTTGAACGCCGCCACGTATCGCTCCAGATAGGCCGCGACCTCGTCCTTTCTGGGATAGGTGTCGGCAGGCTTGGGGAAGGGCATGCCCGGCAGGCTGCTGTACTGGGCGGGCGTAAAGAGCGTGAGCGAGTCGTAGCGTTCGCGCCACGTCTGGCCGATGGCGGGCGCGGCCTCCAGGATCACGAAGCGGTACCCGCGCTGAGCGAGCTCGTACCCCATTGCCAGGCCCGCCTGTCCGCCACCCACCACTACCACATCGAGCGCGTTCATCATAGCTATCACCTCAAACCTGCAACGGCAGGTCGTGGATGCGGTTCCAGTCCCTGCGACAACGGGCAACCCGCTGCCTGGTGATAGCCTACAGCTTCAACTCGTCTTGAGAGTCAAGGCCCACCTGGCGCGCCCGGCTCATCCTCCAGGGCCATGAAGAGCCGGGCGTAGAGAAAGGCGTCGTCGCCGCGGGCGACGAGCAGGTAGCCCTCGTCGGTGCGGCGAACCTCGCGGGCGTTGGTGGCGCCGTGGGCCGTGCAGCCGGCCTCGAGCTGCGCCAGTTGCTCCAGCGCCACCCCGACCTCCGGGTCATCGCTGACGACCAGGATGTGATACGCCTCGCCCTCAAGCCAGAGGTGGGCGTGAGCGCCACGGAGCCGCGCCAGGGCGGCCTGGCCCTCCTCGGATGTGAGCTCGCAGCCGGTGAGCGCAAGCAGCCGGTCGAGCGTGGTCTCGGCCGGTTGGTGCAGGGGGTCGCCGCAGATGCGGTCAAGCAGCTGGGCCAGGCGGGTGTCCTGGGCCGGGGTCGCACCCCCGTGCAGATCCTGGAGCAGGTGCGCCAGCTCGTGGCGGGCGATGAGCAGCGGGGTCAGCTGGCGCTCCAGGGCGACGTAGCGGGCCTCGGCGAGCTGTGCGAGGGCCTCGTCGCCGCCGCCGGCCCGCCGCGCGGCCAGGAGCCCGCGGATGTCGGCGAGCGAGAAGCCCAGCCGCTGGGCGCGCAGCAGGAAGCGCAGCGTCTCCTCGGCGGCGGCATCGTAGAGCCGGTAGCCACCCTCGCTGTAGGCGGTCGGGGGGAGCAGCTCCTGCTCCTCGTAGAAGCGCAGGGCCGACGGTCGCAGGCCGGTGCGCTTCGCCAGCTGCCCCACGGTCATCAGCTTGGAGGCCATCCTGCTCCCTCTCTGTTTATGGCACCGCTGTGGGAGTCGCCTCCGGCGGCGCTGGCGTCGGCTGCGGCTGCTCGCTGAGTCCGGCGTCTGGCGTGGTAATTGGTGTGTCCTGAGCGGGCGGGGTCGCCTCGGCTGGGACACCCTCGGGCTGGCCGGTCGGCACCAGGGCCGGGTCGGTCGCGGCAGGTGTCGGCGTCGGCGGCGTGGCGCCGGGGCCCAGCGCATAGATGTCAGGCCAGGGCTGGTAGCGGCTCAGGAAGGTGTCGCGGTAGAGAATCTGCCCGTTCTGGCGCACAATCCGTCCGATCCGCACGTCCATCCCGCCGCGCTTCGTGTCGGTCTGCCGGATCGCGCCCGGCGGCAGCTCGGGGTCGGCGACATAGCGCGGCTCCTGCGGGGCGGGGCGCTCGTTGGAGAGCTCTGGCCCGGTCTGGATGACCTCACGGTCTGGCCTGGTGCCATAGAGGCGCACTGTCAGCCGGGAGCGGCGTAGATCGACCTCGGTCTGCATCAGCAGCCAGCTGCCGGTGTCGTTGACGAAGCGGA
>DAOLDO010000525.1:0-5052 GCA_035327325.1 Chloroflexaceae bacterium
TCAGGATAGCCGATCACCCTCAACCACACAAGAATGCTCGGACGGAGTACTAGGACTGCGTCCGAGCTAGGTTGCTGGGTTGGGTGCGGCGCGGCGCTCACGCTGGGCCGCCCTTACGCCCTTTGCGCGACGGTACGGGCGACCCGGCATGGTCGCACGGCCTTGGAGCGGCGCCCCCCAGCCCTGCCCGGACGCAGTACGAGCGCCAGCCGACCCCGCGCCCCGCCGCCGGCTCAGCCTCTGCGCCCCATCGCCTGCGCCACCTCGCGCAACAGGGCTGTGAGCAGGGCCAGCTCCGCGCTGTCGGGCTCGGCGCGGGCGACAAGGGTCCGCAGGCGCCGCAGGGTGGCCGCGCCGTCGCCCGACTTGACGAAGCCCACGGCGCCCACGGCCCCGGCCAGAGCCTCGGCGAAGCGCTCGTGCTCGCCCGCTGTCGCCGGCGTGCGCGGCGCCACCGCGACCGCCGGCCCCTCGGCGGCCACACGCAGCTCGTAGAGCACCAGCAGGGCGGCCTGGGCCAGGTTGAGCGAGGGGTAGGCCGGGTCCGCCGGGAGCGAGAGCACGGCGTCGCAGCGGTCGAGGGCCGCGGCATCAAGCCCGTTGTCCTCCGGCCCGAAGAGCACGGCCACGGGCCCCGCCGCCGCGGCCCTGGCCACAAGCTCCGCGGCGAGGGGGCGCAGGTCGCCCCGCATCGGCCGCCCCGGGTGCGGGCGCTCGCTCGTGCCGACCACATAGCGGGCGTCGGCCAGGGCGGCGGGCAGCTCCTCGTAGCGCTCGATCGCCCCCACCACGTCCTCGCTGCGATGGGCGATGCCCAGCAGGTCCGCCGGGTCGAACGGCGCCGGCGCCACCAGGCGCAGCCGCCCGAAGCCCATGTTCTTCATCGCCCGCACCACCGCGCCGATGTTGCGCACGTCGCGCGGCTTATGTAAAACGATGACGATCTGATCCACTGGCGGCCGCTCTTTTGCCACGAGGCACACGAAGGCCGCGAAGGTATGGAGAGAGCCCTTGCCGCAAGGTTCGACCGTGCCGCTCGCACACACCGCGCCGGACTGGCGGGCACAGCCTCCAACCAATTCTTCGCGCTCTTCGTGGCCTTCGTGGTTAAACTGATTCGCCCATCACTTGAGGATATAGTACGTCGCGCGCTTGTCGCCGACCTTGAGCAGCAGGCCCCGCTCGACCAGGTCGGCCAGGTCGCGCCGGATCGTCTCGGCGCTGACCTCGGCGTAGCGCTCCTGGAGGTCGCGGTTGGTAATGCGGTGCTCGGTCGCCAGGTGGACCATCGCGGCGATCTGGCGCTCGTTGAGGCCCATGCGCGCCCACTCGCGGGTGTCGAGCCCGTCGGGGGCCAGGTCCTCCACGGGCTGGCCCTCGAGTGTCACCAGGAAGCCGGCGGCCGTCTCGCGGAAGGCGGGGGGCGGCAGGCCGGCGTCGGCCATCTGGCGCAGCATACGGTCAATGCCGTAGCCCAGACGCTCGATCAGGCCGTAGTCGGCCAGGACCTGCACCAGGCTCTCGTTGCGCGAGTAGCGCTCGGCGATGATGTTCTCGACCGTGACGTGGCCGGGCAGGCGGCCCGGTGAGTAGACCTCGAGCCGGTCGCTGAAGAGCGAGACCCTGATGCCCTCGCCGCGAACGCTGTAGTCGCGGTGGGCCACGGCGTTGACCAGGGCCTCACGCACCGCGCCCGGGGGGAACTGCGTCCAGTCCTGCCGCTCGAGGCCGACCATGCGGCTGCCCTTGCGCATATGCTCCATCAGCCAGCGCTCGGCGCGGCGCACGGCCTCGACCAGGGTATCGCGCACATCCTCGCGCTCGAAGGCGTCGGCGGTGTCGCGCCCCCTGTAGCGCACCAGGGTCAGCTCGGCCTGGGGGTAGCGGGCCTCGACGTGGCGCGCGAAGAGCAGCAGGCCGGCGTTGCTGGGCACCTCCTCGTCGCCCTGGCGCGCCAGACAGCCGCGCCGGTGGAGCAGGCCCATAGGGTCCTCCTCGGCGCCGGGGCCGAGGCGGCGGGCGTAGGCCTCGACCTTGCGCGGGTCGAGCTCGCTCAGGGCGGCGCCCTCGGGGGTCGAGCGCTCCCAGCTCGTGTCGCCGCGCTCGCTCAGCAGGCGGCGCAGGGCCTCGGGGGCGAGGGGCTGGTTGGTCGCGCCCTCGCGGCGCAGGTACTTGCCGTGCAGCGCGTAGACCTGCGAGAGGCCGGCGGGCACGGTCAGGAGCAGGGCCGTCGCGCCGTCTGCGGCGACCTCGCGGGGCAGGGGCAGGACCAGGGGCGGGGTGCAGGCCAGGGCGGCCTCGAGCAGCAGCTCGCGGGCGGCGGGAGGGTCGGCCAGGCCCTCGAGCTTGGGGCGGGCGCGCCCGTTGACCCCGAGCACCAGGGTGCCCCCGTGGCCGTTGGCGAAGGCCACCAGGGTCTCGGCCAGGTCGTCGCGGCGGGCCCGCTCGCGGGCGAAGGCCAGCTGGGGGCCCTCGCCGCGGGCCAGCAGATCGCCCAGCTCCTCAGGGTCGGTCATCGCGTCCTCGGCTTGCGCGGAGCGCACGCATGAGCTATTCTAGTGCCAATTGTAGCACAGAACGGAGCCGCCCGCGATGCCCGACGCCCGCACCCACGACGCGCTCACCGTCGCCACCGGCGCCGCCCTGGCGCCCGTGACCTACAGCTTCTTCAGCGGCCAGCTGCTGCTCGCCCACGGCGAGGCCATGGCCGCCACCCTCTGGCTGGTCGGCGCCCACATGGTCTCTGGCATCCTCTTCTCGCCCGACCTCGACCTCGACTCGGCGATTGACAACCGCTGGGGAATCTTCCACTGGATCTGGCGGCCCTACATGTGGGCCCTGCCCCACCGCCACTTCTGGAGCCACAGCCTGATCTTCGCGCCGCTGCTGCGCCTGGCCTACTTCTACTTCGTGGTCAGCGGCCTGCTCTTCCTCTGGGTCTGGCTCCTCGCCCAGCTCGGCGTGGTCGTGCCCGACTACCACCTGCGGCTCTACGAGCGCGTCCGCGCCACCCTGGCCGCCCACCCCGAGACGACGGTCACCGTCCTCGTCGGCTTCTGCACGGGCAGCGCCGTGCACAGCCTCGCCGACTGGCTGGTCACCGGCGGGCGCCGCTTCCTGCGCCTCTTCGGGGTGCGCGTCGTGCGCGACTACGGCGACCACGACGACTCGATCCACCGGCGGCGCCGGCGCGCGCGCCGCGCTGCCTTCTGAGGTGTGAGCCGCTCGCTGCGCGAGCGCTGTGAGGTGTGACTCCGCCACGAGCACTGCTCTGCTGTGCACATGCTCACACCTCACACCTCACATCTCACACCTCACATCTCGTTCTCCAGCGCCCGCTGCGCGTCGAGGTAGTCCTGCAGGATGATTGACGCCGCCACCTGGTCGAGCTGAAGCTTGCGCTTCTCGGGCTTGACGCCCATATCGCGCAGCATCTGGTCGGCCGCGGCCGTGGTCAGGCGCTCGTCGAACAGGTGCATCGGCAGGCCCAGGGCCTCCCCCAGGGCCTCGGCGAACTTCTGCACCGCCTGCGCCTGGGGCCCCACCTCGCCGCGAAGGGTCAGGGGCAGCCCGACCACCACGGCCCCGACCCCATGCTCCTCCGCCAGGCGCGCCAGGCGCTCGATCGGCCGGTCGCGCGCCCCGATCGTCGTCAGCGGCGTCGCCAGACGCCCCTGCGCGTCGCTCAGGGCCACCCCGATCCGCCGCTCGCCCACGTCAAGGCCCATGTAGCGCCGCTCTTGCATCGCTCGCTCGTATAATTCATTCACGTCCACGGTGGTGGTGAGGCCGACATCGCTCCTGCGGCACTGACCGCGAAGCGGAGATGGACCCCCACCACCGCGGGCAGCCCCAGGCAGAACCGTATCGAGTGGCGACGACCACGCATCACGAGGGTTGCCCAGGGCTGCCGACGGATCGACCCTCCCCCTCGGATACACCTAGAAGCACGGCTATGTCACCTTCCTATCACCTGTACGTCGGTGTCGATATCGCCGCCAAGAGCTTTACCGCCACCTGGGCCGCTGACCCGGCGAGCGCGCCAAAGGCCAGCTCGTTCGACCAGACTGAAGACGGCTTCGCCGCCTTGCAGCAGCGGCTCGCCGCCACTGGCGTGGCTCCGGAGGCGAGCCTGGTGGTGATGGAAGCGACCGGCAACTACTGGGTCGCGCTCGCCGTCGCCCTGCACCAAGCCCGCTACACCGTCAGCGTGCTCAATCCTGGTCAGGTGGCACGCTACGCCCGCTCGTTGCCACGTCGTGCCAAAACCGACGCGCTGGATGCGCACGTCCTGATCCGCTTCGCCGCCGAACGTCAGCCACCACCCTGGAGTCCGCCTGCCCAGGTCTTCCACGAACTGCGGCAACGCCTCGTTGTACGGGACGGCCTGGTGCAGAGGCGCACGCAGGCCAAAAACCAGCGCCACGCGGTTCAGCAATGGCCCGTGCGGATCGCCTCGGCCCTCGAGTCGCTCGACACGGTGATTGCCGAGCTCGACGAGCAGGTGCGCTCGCTGGAACGCGAGATTGCCGAGGTATTGCGCGACGGCGCCTGGGCAAGCGCGGCGACGGTGCTGCTGGCCACGCCGGGGCTTGGCCTGGTCACCACGGCCTGGCTGCTGGTCGCAACGCTGAACTTCACCATTGCCCAGTCGCCCGAGCAATTGAGGGCGTATGCCGGGCTGGCACCGCTGGCTCGCCAGTCGGGTACCAGCGTGCGAGGGCGAGCCCAGATTGGCCACGGAGGGAATGGGCGCTTGCGCACCGCCCTCTACCTGGCGACGTTGAGCGCGGCGCGCTACAACCCGAGCATCAAGGCGTTCTACGAACGCTTGCGGGCGGCGGGCAAGCCGATGAAGGTGGCGCGCTGCGCGGCTGCACGCAAGCTGCTGACGCTGGCCTGGGCGTTGGTGAAGAAGAACGAACCGTATCGAGCGCCTCAGCCGGCCGAGCCCGAGCAGCGGGCTGCCTGAGCGGGGCGGGACGCCTGCGGCCCCGCCGCCCGCCTCAAGCCCGACCCCGGGCCCAAAGGACGCGGGCGTCACGCCACCGC
>DAOLDO010000526.1:0-5047 GCA_035327325.1 Chloroflexaceae bacterium
GCTCGTTAGTATGCCCGATGATCACCTCGTCAATGTCGGTCTGGGCGAACTTCTTCGACTTGATGCGGTGCTCCTGCGAGGCGCCGAGCAGGTCGTAGAGGAAGGCCACGTCGAGCTTGAGCATCTCGACGAACTCGATGATGCCGCGGTTGGCGATGTTGAACTCGCCGTCGAAGTTGAAGGCCCGCGGGTCTGAGTCCGAGCCGTAGATGGCGATCTTGCGGTAGTTGATGTCGCCGGTCAGCTCGGTCGAGTCCTGGTTCTTCTCGTCCTTGGGCTGGAACGTGCCGATGCCCACGCGGTCCTGCTCGCTGAAGAGCAGGCGGCGCACGCGCACATGCTTGACCACGCTGGTCCAGTCGCCGTCGTAGCGGCGCATCAGCTCGCGGAAGTGGAAGCGGCAGACGGGGCAGAGGTCGCCCTCGATGCGGATCTGCTCCTCGTCGGGGCGGCCCTCGTTGAGCTGGGCCAGGAAGGCCTCGCGGTGCTCGTGGGGCACGAGGTGCAGGGGCTCCTCGTGCATCGGGCACTTCTCCCACTCGGCCTCGGGCACCTGCTTGAAGTCGAAGCTGTCCACGTTCTCGACCGCGCCGAGGTGCCAGTCGTAGGTGTAGAGGGCGCCGGCGTCGGTCTGCGAGTAGTGCTCCAGGCCCTTCTTGAGCCGGCGCACGATCGTGGACTTCGAGGAGCCGACGGGGCCGTGGAGGAGCAGGACGCGCTTCTCGGTGCCGTAGCCCTTGGCGGCGCCCTTGAAGAAGTTCACCAGGCGCATCAGGGGGATCTCGAGCCCGAAGATCGAGTCCTCGCCGTCGAAGGACTCGTCGGAGAAGAAGCGGTAGCGGATCAGGCGCTTCTTCGCGTCAATGAACTCCTCCGTCCCGTACGACATGATCATGTCGTAGATGCGCTGGAATGCGTTGCGGGTCACTCTGGGATCGTGCGCGACGAGGTCCAGGTACTCGACAAACGTTCCGCGCCAGTTAAGGGTCTGGAACTGCTTGCGGTTCTGGATCTCGCCGAGGTAGTTCATCAGCGAGGCGCCGGTGACTGTAGTCATGTACTCATCCTCCTGCTGAGGGCCCCTGTCGCGCCGCGAGACGGGCTCGGGGCGACAGCTAGACCGCCGCGCGGCACGTGCCGTGGGCTTGGCGTCGGGGCGGACGTGCGACCTGCGGGCGGTGGTTGCTAACGTGCAGGCTGCGATCTGGAGCTGCGGTCTGTCGCGAGGTGCGCCGTATAGTCCGGTCCGAGGCGACGCCAGGGTGCCCCTCTACGACACGCCTATACAGCTTTGGATCTCTGGGAGTCTGTGTGAGGAGTGCCTGATGCTTCAGGTGGAAGCATTATAACAATGCCCATAGGGCGCGTCAAGGATTTTATGTCGTGTAAGTCGGGCCGTGGACGGCCCCCCGGCCGCGCTACGATGCCTCTGCGGCGGGCGATCCGGCGAACACTTCGCTGATGATCTCCTCGATCGGCGGCTCGGCGATGGTGATGTCGGCCACCGGCTGCTCGGCCAGCAGCCGCGCGCCGATCCGGGTCGTCTCGGCCCGCTCGACCAGCAGCTCGGCCTCGAGCCCCTCGTGCCGCTGCACCTGCCCGTAGGCCGCCAGCGCGCCCGGCTCGACCGGCCGGCTCAGGGTGAGGTGGATGAGTTTGTGGGGCGCCACCCGCTCGACCAGGGCCTGCAGGTGGCCGTCGTAGAGCAGCCGTCCCCGGTTGATCACGATCACCCGCCGGCACAGGGCGGTCACGTCGGCCATGTAGTGGCTGGTGAGCAGCACCGTGGCCCCGTGGCGCCGGTTGTACTCCGCCACGAACTCGCGCACCCGCGCCTGCATGGTTACGTCCAGGCCGATCGTCGGCTCGTCCAGGAAGAGCACGCGGGGCAGGTGCAGCAGCGCCGCGGCCAGCTCGCACTTCATGCGCTCGCCCAGGCTGAGCTTGCGCACCTGCTTCTTCAGGAGGTCGCCCAGCTCGAGCAGGTCGGTCAGCTCGGCCAGGGTGCGCCGGTACTGGTCGTCGGGAACCTCGTAGATCGCCTTGTTGACCTCGAAGGTCTCCAGGGCCGGCAGGTCCCAGAAGAGCTGCTGCTTCTGCCCCATGACCAGGGTGACCTGCTTGAGGAAGGCGTGGCGCCGCTCGAAGGGCGTGAAGCCCAGCACGCTCACCTCGCCCCCTGTGGGGAAGAGCAGGCCGGCGAGCACCTTGAGCGTGGTGGTCTTGCCGGCGCCGTTGGGGCCCAGGAAGCCCACCATCTCCCCTGGCGCGATGCTGAAGGCGATCTCGTCCACCGCCTTGACCGTCTCGTAGCGCCGGCGCACGAAGGCCCGCAGCGACCCTGCCAGGCCCGCCTCCTTCTGGTGGACCTCGTAGTACTTCTTCAGGCCGTTGACGATGATGGACATATTGGCTCTTGGGGTGTGAGGTGTGAGGCTTGCGCGGCGAGCGCCTCACAGACGGTCGGCCACGGCGTCGAGGAACACCCCGGCGACATTGTCCCAGTCGTAGCGCGCCACCAGCTCGCGCCCGTTCGCGCCGTACGCGCGGCGGAGGGCCGGGCGGGCGAGCAGCGCCGCCAGGGCCTCGGCCAGGGCCGGCACGTCGCCCGGGGGGACGAGGGCGCCGGCGACGCCGTGGGGCACCACCTCGGGCACGGCGGCGGCGGTGGTGGCGACGATGGGCAGGCCGGCGGCCATGGCCTCGAGGAAGACGATGCCGAAGCCCTCCTGCACGCTGGGCAGGCAGAAGATGCCCGCCCGACGGTACCAGCCGACCACGGCGTCGTCGTCCGGCAGGGCGCCGAGCAGCGCGGCCGACGGCCCCAGGTCGAGCTCGGCGGCCAGGGCTCGCAGGCGCGGGTGCTCGGGGCCGTCGCCGACGACGGCGAGGCGGGCGCCGGGGAAGCGCGGGCGGACGAGGGCGAAGGCCCGCAGCAGGTCGGCGACGTGCTTGCGCGGGTACTGGCGCGCCACGCAGAGGATGGTCTGTCCCTCGCGGGCCGGCCCGCCTGGCGCGTCGAGCAGGCGGCGCCAGCGGGCGAGGTCAATCCCCTCGGGCACGAGGCGCACGCGGCCAGCCGGCACGCCGTAGTGCTCGCCGAGCTTGCGCCGGCAGTAGTCGCTGGTGGTGAGCACCAGGGGCGCCCTGCGGGCGTTCAGCCGCTCGAGCCGCGAGAGGCCCCAGAGCAGTCGGCGCACGCCGCCCCGCTCGTGCCGCAGCTCCTCGGCGATCACGCCCTTGACGCTGCACACGTAGGGCGCCGGCGCCCGGCCCGACACCAGCACTCCGTCAATGTCGAAGCCGACGATCAGGTCGTAGCGCAGGCGCCGCAGCAGCGCCGGCAGGGCGCCGTTGAAGAGGATGCGCCTGGCGGTGAGGTTGGCGGGCCAGGGCACCGCGGGCGCGATGCGGGCCACGTGGTGGCCCCTGGCGCGCAGGGCGCGCCCCAGACCCCCGATGGCCGCGGCGGTGCCGCTGCCCTCGGCCACCTGCTGCAGCCACGAGTCGAGCAAGGCGAGGCGGAGTGAGGCCACGGGTGGGTTTCTCCATCGGCGGGCGAGAGCCTATGGTAGAGTATAGGCCGGAATCCCCCCGCCCGTAAACCGCGGCCCCGCCGCCCTGCCAGCTGCACCCCTATGCGCAAGTTCGGCGCCCTGCTGCGAGCCACCTGGTCGGACGCCCTGGCCTACAGGGGCGAGCTCTTCATCTGGGTGCTCACCGGCGCCCTGCCGCTGGTCATGCTGACGGTGTGGCTGTCGCTGGGCGGCGAGGAGGGCGTGGGCGGCTACAGCGGCGACGACTTCGTGGCCTACTACGTGGCCGCCCTGGCGCTCCGCCAGCTGACGGGGGTCTGGATCATCTGGGATATGGAGCGGGATATCCGCATGGGCGAGCTGTCGCCCCACCTGATGCGGCCCCTCCACCCCCTCCTGCGCTACCTGGCCCTGGCCCTCAGCGATAAGCCCCTGCGCCTGCTCATGGTGGTGCCGATCGTCGGGGTCGCCCTGCTGATCGCGCCCGGCGCCCTGCCCCGGCCCGACCCCCTGAGCCTCGCGGCGCTGCCCGTGGCGATCCTCCTGGCCTTCCTGATCTACTTCTGCAACCAGTGCTGCATCGGCCTGCTGAGCTTCTGGTGGACGCAGGTGCTGGCGGTGCAGGACTTCTGGTTCGGGCTCTACGCCTTCGCCAGCGGCTACCTGGTGCCCCTCGACCTGCTGCCCGAGCCGGTGACACGCCTGCTCGCCCTGCTGCCTTTCAGGGCCATGCTCGGCTTCCCGGTTGACCTGCTGCTCGGCAGGCTTACGCCGGCCCAGGTCGGCTTCGGCATGGGCATGCAGCTCCTCTGGCTCGCCGTCCTCTTCGGCCTGATGCGGCTCCTCTGGCGCCGCGGCCTGCGCCGCTACGGGGCCGTCGGGGCCTGAGGAGCCGGCAGATCGGCCCCTGACCCGTAACCCTCGGGCCGCCCGAGGGTTTCTATGGTGCGAGGGCGCCGCGCGCTGTCGCCGGGGCCGGGCCCTCCTTCTGTCGTCCCTGGGCGCGAGATCGGCCGGCTCGCTGACAGCCCTGGCACGCTTCTTGCTCATTTAGTTAAGGTGTAGGGCCACTCGCCTCGGATGTGGATGGCCTGCATGAGCGCGGGCGCAAACGTTCCCGCCAGGTTGCGGTATACTAAACAGATACAGACTACTCGCGCCGTCATGGCGGCGCGCGGTTGGAGGAGCTGCACGGCGCCTCTGGAGCGAGCGGCTCGGCGGGCGCCAGGTCAGACTGCCAACCCATCCCAGCGGGTCCCGGGCCTTGCGGTCTCTGCCGGCCGCCCGTCCTCCCCCCACGGGGGGCCGGCCCAATAGAGACCGCAGCCCGGCCCGGGCCCGACGCCCCCTCCTGCTCCCCCCAGGAGGGGGCTTTCGTCGTCTTGACAGGGTTGGTCGCGGCGGGCATAATGCGCGGACGCTACTCCCTATCCCCCAGGCGCCCACTTTGATGGTTAGCATCCGGCAGGGCACCTACAGCTACCCCGACAGCGGCCGCCCCCCCCTGCGCG
>DAOLDO010000527.1:0-5045 GCA_035327325.1 Chloroflexaceae bacterium
GCTCGAGCTCGCCCAGGTCGAGCAGGGGCGTGCCCGCGGCCCTGGGCTTCTGGGTGGCCCCGGCCACATTGCCCGCCTCGGCCTCCGGGAGGGCCCGCGTCTGGAGCTTGAAGGCCGTCACCTTCTCCACCAGGTTCATCACCCGCGGGTCGTGGGCGGGCGCCCCCGCGTCGGCGCTGAAGCTGAGCAGGACGTCCTGCTTGACCACCTGCTCGCCGCCCTGGCCGACCGGCATGTAGTGCAGCTCGGCCTGGGCCATGCGGAACGAGCCGGCGGCGCGCGGGGGCAGCATCAGGTCAATCACCACGCTGTTCGTCTGGCCGTAGACCAGGTCGCCCAGCTTGACCGCCACTTCGCTCTCGCCGATCGGCTGGTAGCCCAGGTTGGCGATGGTGGGCGTGGCCCGGTGGACCGCCCGGGGCGTGGCCTCTTTGACCAGGCGCAGCAGCAGGCGGGCCTCGGTGGCGGCCGTGCCCTGGGCGCTGCGCACCGCCCGCTGGAAGAAGGTCTCGATCTGGGCCGGCTCGGCGATATAGTCGGAGCTGCCGCCGGTGAGCTCGGCCAGGTCGTCGAGCAGCTTCTCGTTCCCCTCGGGGCCGAGGCCGAGGGCGGTGATGCGCACGCCCGCCTGCCCCAGGTCGCGCGCGATGGTCCGGCAGACCTCCTCGTCGCCCCAGGTCTGCCCGTCGGTCAGCAGCAGCATGTGGCCGATGCGGTCGGCGCCGGCGTGCTTCTGCAGCTCGGCCTGGCCCGCCTGCATGCCCAGCGACATGGCCGTGCCGCCCGACTCGACGATCGTATCAATCGCGGCCAGCAGGGCGGCCTTGTCTGACGCGGGCGTCGCGGGCACCAGGGTCTGCACGGTATCGTCGTAGATCACGATCGCAACGACGTCGTCGGGGGTCAGGGTCTCGATCAGGCGGCGGGCGGCGGCCTTCATGCTCTCGAGCTTGGCGCCCTGCATCGAGCCCGAGTGGTCGAGCACCAGGCAGAAGTTGAGCGGCACGGCCACGGCGGGGGGGGCCGCCGGCGCGGCCTCGACGAGCAGGTAGGCCACCTGCGGCGCCCCGGTGACGGGGAGCGGCGCGCGGCCCCAGGTACAGGTCAGGGTGACGGCGTCAGCCATATCGCTCCTTATGCGTAGCAGGCCCCGGCACAGCGCTCACGCGGGCCATAGCGGTCGAGAAAGTGGCGGCCCTGGCCCCCGACGCACCCGCGCCCTCCGTCGTGCTGGGGAAGGCCGCGAGCAGCCCGCAGCAGAGCATCAGGGCCAGGACGCCGGTGGCCACGCCGATCAGGGCGTCGCGGCGGCCGCGGGCCGTGGCCTGAGTGGCCCGCCGCGAGAGGGCCACGACCCCCAGGGTCGCGGCCGTCGGCCCGAGCATGGTGGGCAGGATTGCGAGCAGGGCCCCGAGCCCGGGGAGGGCGCTCTCGGGGTCGCCCGAGGCGGCCCCGACCACCACCAGCAGCGTGCCGAGGGCCATCAGGGCGGCGCTGCCGCTGCCGAGCCACATGGCCGTCCGGGCGAGCCCCGTCGTGGCCTGTGGCCCCGCCGCGACGCCTGGCGCCGCGGACTGACGCGCCGCGACCGCGGCGGCGGGTGCCGCCGGGTGTTCACGGGGTTGGACGCTCGCGGGCGCCCCATGGTTGCCCGCGCCGAGCAGGGCGTTGCCGAAAGCCTCGACGCTCGCGTAGCGCTGCCCCGGGTCGTGATGCATGCCCTGTGCCAGCACCGCCGAGACCTCGGCCGGCAGGGCCGGGTTGAGCTGCGCCGCCGGCGGCACCCGGAACGGCGTGTTGGCCGGGTCGTACCCCGTCAGCAGGTGGTGCAGCAGGACGCTCAGACTGTAGATGTCGGAGCGGGCGTCGGTCTGGCCGCGGCCGTACTGCTCGGGCGCGCTGTAGCCGACCGTGCCGAAGGCCTGGGTGTCCTGGCGTTTGCCGGCCTTGAAGTGGCGCGCGATGCCGAAGTCAATCAGCTTGAGCGAGCCGTCAGGCGTCAGCATCACGTTGGCCGGCTTGAGGTCGCGGAAGATCACCGGGGGCTGGCGGGCGTGCAGGTAGCCCAGCACCGCGCAGAGCTGCCGGGCCCAGCCGAGGACCTCGGGCAGGGGCCGCGGCAGGCCGACGCGCTGGGCGTAGGCGTAAAGCGTCTCGCCCGGCACGAACTCCATCACCAGGTAGCTGCGCCCGTCCTCGGTGAAGCTGTCAATCACGCGGGGCAGGTTCGGGTGGGCCAGGGCGGCGAGCATCTCGGCCTCCTGCCGGAAGCTCGCGGCGGCCTGCTGGCGCTCCAGAGGGCTGGTGATCTGCGCGTCGCTCAGCTCCTTGACGGCCCAGCGCGCCGTGCTGAGCCGGCGGTCGCTCGCCAGGTAGACGGCGCCCATGCCGCCCTGGCCGAGCTTGCGCGTCAGCTCGTAGCGGCCCTGGAGCACCCTCAGGGGGGGCGCCGCCTGGGGCATGCGCGTCCCGCACTCGGGGCAGAAGGCGGTGCCCGCGGCGACCTCGGATGTACAGCTTGGGCAGAGCATGGGCTCCACGGGGCGCCGCCTGCGGCGCCGGGCTAGACGAGACGGACGAGCACGACGGTGATGTTGTCCTCGCCCCCGGCCTGGTTGGCCGCCTCCACCAGGGCCTCGCAGGCGGCCTGGGGGTCGGGCGCCTCGGCGATCAGCCGGGCCATCTCGGGGTCGCGAGTCATCTCCCACTGCCCGTCCGAGCAGAGGAAGAGGGCGTCGCCCGGCCGCACCCGCTCGCTGAAGAGGTCCACCTCGACCTCGGAGCGGTCGCCCAGAGAGCGCAGGACGGCGTTGCGCTGCGGGTGCGTGTAGACCTCCTCGTCGCTGATCTGGCCCAGGTCAACCAGGCGCTGGACGAGGGAGTGGTCCTTGCTGATCCGCCTGAGCTGGCCGTCCCGCAACAGATACGCGCGACTGTCGCCGACGTTTCCGACGACCACGCGGTCGCCCGCGACGATGGCCATGGTCATGGTGGCGCCCATGTCGTTGCCCTGGGCGCGGCTCTCCTCGACGACGCGCTCGTTGGCCTGGAGGATCGCGCGCCGGACCAGGTCCTCGGCCTCGCCCTCGCTGTAGGCGGCGTCGGGCTGGACCTGGCGGGCCAGGTACTCGCTGAGCATGAGGTCGGCGGCGCCGCGGATCGCCAGGCCGCTCGCGACCTCGCCGGCGGCGTGGCCGCCCATGCCGTCGGAGACCATGTAAACGCCCCATGCCTGGCGCTGGTTGTTGTTGTCGAGGCCGAGCTGGAGCGTAAGGCAGCTGTCCTCGTTGTGCTCGCGCACCATGCCGGTGTCGCTGTGGGCGCCGACGAGCTGGCGCAGGGGGACGGGGTGGGTGCGCTCGGCGAGGATGGCCTCGAGGCGGGTGGCGAGGGCCTGGGCGTCGGCCAGGGCGCCGGTGCGCACCTCGCGCAGCACGGTGGACAGGCCGGCCTCGCCCTCGGCGATGGCCTGGGCGGCCTCGTCCTCGGTCAGGCGCTGGGTGGTGCGCGGGGTGGCGTTGAGCTGCTCGAGCAGCTCGGCCAGGGCGGTCAGGTCGGACTGGACGGCGGCGGTCGCCTCGTCCGCGGCGAAGGGGCGCAGGTTGTTGACGGAGCGCAGGCGGGCCCCGCCGCCCGGCACGGCCTCGAGGTCCTCCGGCTCGACGGCGCCCAGGGCGAGGCCGAGGGCGTGAAGGTGGGCGGCCAGGTGGGCCAGGTCGCGCCCGACGGCGAGGGCGGCGGTCTCGTCGAGGGGGGCGGCGAGGGGCGGGCGGCCGCTGTCGTGGACGAGGGTGAGTACGCGGTCGCCCTCGGTCACCTGCTCGGCGATCTCGGGCAGGGCGGCGCGGGCGGCCTCGTCGTCAATCGCGGCCACCAGGGCGGCGCCGGCGGGCTCGTCGCGGGGGGTGAGGGTGGCCCTGTAGCTGCGGGGCTCGAGGGCGGCCCCGCAGTCGTTGCAGAAGGCGTCGCCGGGCTCGTTGGCGGTCGAGCCGCAGGCCCAGCAGCGGCGCCAGGGCGCCGTGTCCACCACCGTCAGGGTGCCCGACTGCTCGCCGGGGGGCAGCTCGTAGCGGCCGGCGAACAGGGCGGGGGCTTGCTGATCCATGCTCTCCTCCTCGGCTGGGCCGACCTGGCCCAGGGGGCCGGTCGCGCCGGTGGCGGCGGGCGAGTGGCCGCCCGGCCCCTGGTGGGCGAGGCTGGCCGCGAGCCACTGGCGGTCGTCGTCGTTGGGGCGCAGGCCGGCCAGGGGCGCGGCGCAGTTCCAGCAGAAGCGGGCCCCCTCGCGATTCTCGCGGTCGCAGACGACACAGACTGGCATAGGCGCTCTCTACGCTGCGGGCCTTGGGGCTGATCCGGGGCTGTCACTTCATGCGAGCGATCACGATCGAGATATTGTCCTTGCCCCCGCGCTGATTGGCCAGGGCGGTCAGGCGCTCGCAGGCCCGCGCCGCCGAGGGCTCCTCGAACACGATCCGGGCCAGCTCGCCGTCCTCGACGTGGTTGACCAGGCCGTCGGAGCAGAGCACGATCACGTCGCCGGGGGCCAGGGCCTGGCTCACCGTGTCCACGTCGAGGGTCGGGTCGCCGCCGAGCGAGCGGTAGACCACGTTGCGCTGGGGGTGGACGCGGGCCTCCTCGGCGCTGATCTGGCCAATGTCCACCAGCCGGGCCACCAGGCTGTGGTCGGTGGTGAGCTGCAGCCAGGTGACGGCCTCGCCGCTGACGCCGGCGGGGTTGAGCAGGTAGGCCCGGCTGTCGCCGACGTGGGCCACGTGGGCGCGGCGCTCGGCCACCACGGCCACGGTGAGGGTGGTGCCCATGCCGCTCTGGGCCGGGTTCTGCTGCGCCTGGTCGTAGACAGCCCTGTTGGCCTCGGCGACGGCGGCCCGCAGCAGCACGTGCCATGCCTCGTCGTCGGCGGGCACGCCCGCGCTCAGGCCCGCGGTGAGGTGGGCCTTGACGGCAGTGGCGGCGAGGGCCGAGGCCACCTCGCCGCCCTGGTGGCCGCCCATGCCGTCGGCGACGAGCAGCAGGGTGCCGAGAGC
>DAOLDO010000528.1:0-5044 GCA_035327325.1 Chloroflexaceae bacterium
GCAGGGACCTGAAGATCCGGCCGCCGTCGCCGTAGATCATCTGGCGGTACTCGCCGACCCAGGCGGCGTTCTCCTGGTCCTGCGGGTCGCTGCCGAAGTTGACGGTGGAGACGAGGGGCAGGCCCTGGCCGTCGATCGAGTCGCGCTGGAAGGTGTTGAAGTAGTAGTCGTAGACCGCGCCGGCGCCGTCGTGGGCGGCCTGGGCCACCGGGTCGCGCGAGCGCTCGCCCTCGTCAATGATCAGGCGGCCGGGGATGCGGGTGGTGTTCTGCGCGGTGAAGGTGCGCCGCCGCTTGATCGGCATCACGCCGTCAATGGCGTGGACGACCACGGGCCGCCCGGCGTTGACGAAGTAGGTCCACTGGCCCAGCGGCGCGGCGGTGAGGATGGTCACCTCCCAGACCAGGGTGGCACCGCCCTGGTAGTCCACGTAGACCGCGAGCCTGGTGTCCTCGGGCAGCGGGTGGATCTCGATCTTGGCCAGCTCGAAGGGCAGCAGCTGCCGGCCCTTCAGGTCGGCGAGGGCGACCTCGAGGGCCCGCTCGGGGGAGATCGCCGGCTCGGTGGCCAGGTCGAGGCCGGGGTGGAACTGGCCGTTGGCGGCGACGACGCGGCCCTCGGGGTCGAGGTGGACCATGAGCTGGCGGCCAAAGACGGGCAGGCCCCTGTAGACCTGCTCGAGCCTGAGGTGGACGAAGCCGAGGCGCTGGTCGGGCTGGTAGCGCAGCAGGCGCAGCTCCTCGGCGGCACTGCGCAGACCGAAGAGGGCCCGGTTCTGGTCGAGGAAGCCGCGGGCGATCGCCTCGGGCTTGCCGGCCTCGGCAGGGGTGGGAGTGTAGGGCAGGCGGTCGCCGGCGCTGCGGGGGGCGACGAACTCGGCCACGCCGGTGACGGGGTGGAAGGCGGCATCGAGGCGGGCATCGCTGCGGGCCTGGAGGGCGGCGAGGGCGGCGCGCGCCTCGGCGGCCTGGCCGAGGGGCGCGGCGGCAGGCGGGCGGGCGAGGGCGGGGGCCAGGCGGGCGGGGCGGGCGTGGTGGGGCCAGATCAAGGGCAGCGCCGCGACCAGGTAGACCATGGCCAGCAGCAGCAGCGGCAGATGCTGGCGCCTGAGAGCCGCGAGTGGCTTCATCTTCTCCCCGGGCTAGGCGCTGACGGCACGTCTCGGGCGAGCGCTCACAGCGAAGACGGTCGGCCGGGCGGTGCGGTCACAGCGCCGGGCCCTTTGGTGGGGAGGGCGTAGGGAAACCAGGTTTCCCCACTAGTTTCCCTCGCGGGCCAGGTAGTAGGTCATGCTGTGGAGCACGGCGACCGGATCAATGTAGCGGACCCAGACGTCGTCGGGGGTCTGGAGGATGATCGGGGCGTAGTTGAGGATGGCGCGCACGCCGGACTCGATCAGCATATCGGCGACGGCCTGGGCGTGGGTGGCGGGCACGGCGATGATCCCCAGGCGCACGTTGTGCTCGCCGATCACGTCGTGGAGGCGCGAGTAGTCGAGGATGGGCAGGTCGCCCACCAGCTGGCCGATCTTGCCCGGGTCGTTGTCGAACAGGCCGACGATCTGCAGGCCCTGGGTGTGGAAGCCGTCGTAGCGGGCGATGGCCTGGCCGAGGCGGCCGACGCCGACGAGCACCACGGGCCAGCGGTGAGTGAGGCCGAGGATGCGCTCGATGTGGTTGAGCAGCTTCTCGACGTCGTACCCGATGCCCTGCTTGCCGAACTCGCCGAAGTAGGAGAGGTCTTTGCGGATCTGGGCGGCGGTGACGTTGATGCGCTCGCCGAGCTCCTGGGAGGAGACCGAGTGGATGCCCTCGTCGAGCAGGTAGCGCAGGCTGCGGGCGTACAGGGGCAGCCGACGGATGACGACATCCGGTGGCTCGTCAAGTCGGTCCACGCTGGCCTCCTGGGGTGATGTGTGCCGGTTTCGTGAAGTGTAGCACGATGTTTTGGGCGGTGTCAAGCCATGCGGGGGCCGCCCGGCCCGCCGGCACACGCCCCAGCCCGGGCCGGCGCGCCTCGCTACTTGCGCCTGTTAGGCAGCCGGAAGCCGATCAGGTTGGGGCGCTCCACCTCGGGCTGCCGGGTGAAGGCATCCTCGCCGGGACGCAGATTGGGCTTGCTGTCGAGCCAGGCGTCGCGCTGGGTCTTGGCGCGGCGCAGCAGGGCCTCGACCTCGGCCGCGTCGCCCGTCTCGATCTGGTCGCGCGCGTCGAGCAGGAAGCCGACCATCTCGTTGAGCCAGCGGGTGAGCCCGGCCCTATTGGTCAGGATGATGTCGCGGTGCATCTCGGGGTCGCCCGAGGCCAGCCGCGAGACATCGCGGAAGCCCGACGCCGCGAGGGGCGCCAGCTCTTTCCAGGCGGGGCTGCGCCCGGTGATCTCAACCAGACCGACCGAGAGCAGCATGGGCAGGTGCGAGACCGCGGCCACGTAGGCGTCGTGCTCCTCGGGGTCAATGTAGTAGGGCTTGGCCCCGACGGCGCGCACCATGGCCTCGACGGCCTCGACCGCGCCCTGGGCCACGCCGCGCCCGACCGTCAGGCAGTAGATCGCGCCCTTGAACAGGTCGGGGTCGGCCGCGGCGGCGCCCGCCTGCTCTTTGCCCGCCATCGGGTGCCCGCCCACGTAGCTGATCCCTGTGGGGAGGGCGGCGGCGGCCCAGCCCTCGACCTCGGCCTTGGTGCTGGCCACGTCGGTGATGACCGAGCCGGCGGGCAGCAGGCTGGCAAGCTGGCCGAAGATCTCGCGCATGGCCTGCACCGGCGTGGCGACCACCACCAGCTGGGCGTCGCGGGCGGCCTCGGCCAGGGTGCGGGCCTCGCGGTCAATCGCCAGGCGGCCGCGGGCCTCCTTCACGGCCCGCTGGTCCCGGTCCCAGCCCACCACCTCGATCGGCCCGAGGGGCGACTCCTTCGGGTCGGCCGAGCGCAAGGCCATGCCGAGGGAGGTGCCGATCAGGCCGAGGCCGACAATTGTTATGCGGATCATCGCGGCTCCTTGCTCGAGCTACAAAGCTAGACGGATGTGTTGCAGTTGGCGTTGGGGCGCCCCAGCGTGGGCGTCCACGGTGGGGCGCCCTTACCTCCCTCATAGGCGTCTGGGTTCCCATCCAGGCCCGGAGACGCGGAGCGCCGATCGGCTCGGACGGACAATCTCCTGGTCCCCTGGCCTCCCGGTCTCATGACGGCTCGGCCTCGACCTGGGAGAGGAAGAGCAGCTCGGCGATGACGAGGGCGACGGCGAGCAGCAGGAGGCTGACCCAGGTGAGCACGCGCAGGCCGGCGAGGGCGGCGACGACGGCGAGCAGCAGGCCGAGCTCGTAGGACTGGCGGCGGACGCGGCGCCCGTCGTGGGCGCGGGCGCGGGCCTGGAAGAGGCGGGCGGTGGCGGCGTGGATGAAGGGCCTGGTGATGGCCGACCCGACCAGGAAGATCGCAACGATCAGCAGCCCGTAGACCGGCAGGTCGGGCAGGGCCAGCATCCAGTCGCGGGGCGCGGGCACGAAGGCCAGGCAGTAGAGCAGCAGCGACACGCCGACGGTGCCCTCGACGGTGAGCCCGCGCAGGCCCAGGGCCCGCTCCAGGGGCGCGAAGGTGAGCAGCGGCGCCGCGAGCCCGAGCCCGTAGAAGAGCAGCCGCTGGAGCGAGAGGGGGTCGTCGCCGGCGCCGAGGCCGCCGAAGAGCAGCAGGGCCAGGGCCGCGGCCCAGCAGAGCCCGGCCAGGGCGGCCAGCAGCAGCGAGTAGCGGCCGGGGGCGGTGGTCATCGGGGGCCCGCTACACGCGCGCCATGCGCTGGCGCAGCAGGTGGTCGGCCAGCACCAGGGCCAGCATGGCCTCGGCGATCGGCACCAGGCGCGGCAGGACGGTCGGGTCGTGGCGACCGTGGACCTCGATCTCGGCTGGGTTGCCCGCGCGGTCAACCGTCTGCTGGGGGCGGGCGATGCTGGCGGGCGGCTTGGCGGCCAGGCGCACGACGATCTCCTCGCCGGTCGAGATCCCGCCGAGGATGCCGCCGTGGCGGTTGCTGGCGGTGCCGACGCTGCCGTCCTCGCGGCGCACGAAGGGGTCGTTGTTCGCCGAGCCGCGCAGGCCGACCACGCCGAAGCCCTCGCCCATCTCGACGCCCTTGATCGCGGGAATCGAGAACATGGCCTTGCCGATGTCGGCCTGGAGCTTGTCGAACACGGGCTCGCCCAGGCCGGGCGGCACGCCACGGGCCCGCACCTCCACCACGCCGCCGAGCGAGTCGCGGTCGCGGCGGGCCTGGTCCACCCGCTCGACCATCAGGGCGGCCACCTCGGGGTCGGGGCAGCGCATGATGTTGCGCTCGATCTCCGCCTCGTCGAAGACCTGGGCCCGCAACTCCTCGAGCTGGAGCGTGTAGGCGACGATGCTGACCCCGGCGCGGGCCAGCAGCAGGCGGGCCACGGCGCCGCCGGCGACGCGCCCGATCGTCTCGCGGGCCGACGAGCGGCCGCCGCCGCGCCAGTCGCGGAAGCCGTACTTGGCGTCCCAGGTGAAGTCGGCGTGGCCGGGGCGGTAGAGCTCCTTGATCGCCTGGTAGTGGCCGGGCTTGGCGTCGGTGTTGAGCACGACCATGCTGATCGGCGTGCCGGTGGTGCGGCCCTCGAACACGCCCGAGAGGATCTGGACGCGGTCGGGCTCCTGGCGCTGCGAGCTGACCTTGCTCTGGCCGACGCGGCGCCGGTCGAGCTCGCGCTGGATCTCCTCGACGGCGAGGGGCAGCCCGGCGGGGCAGCCGTCCACGGTGCAGCCGACACCGGGGCCGTGGGACTCGCCCCATGTGGTGAGGCGGAAGGCCTGTCCGAAGCTGTTGCCTGGCATAGTGCGGAACTCTTGCTGAAGGGGGCTGGCGCAGAGGTAGTGTACCACAAGAAGCCGCCCCCGCTCCGCGTGGGAGCGAGGGCGGCTTGCCGTGGCGGGGCGTCAGGCGGCGAGCGGCCCCGGGCCCCAGGCGCTGACCCGCCACTCGCCCAGCACGCGCTCGTAAACGGCGGCCGTGGCGCAGGCGATGCGGGGCCAGG
>DAOLDO010000529.1:0-5041 GCA_035327325.1 Chloroflexaceae bacterium
AGGGCGTAGACCCGCTCGAACTCGTCCAGGTAGGCGCGGGCCAGGGCCGGGTCGTCAAGCACCAGGAGGTTTTCATCGTTGACCTCCTCGGCCCTGGCGGTGAAGTTGTACGAGCCGGCGATCACCACGCGCCGGTCGATCACGATCACCTTGTGGTGCATGGTGTAGCAGTTGCCGTCCTCCAGGGCGACGACGCCGGCCTCGCGCAGGCGGGCGTACTCCGAGCTCACGCCCCGCACGTTGCGGGCCTCGAAGACCACGCGCACGGGCACGCCGGCCCGGCTGCGGGCGATCATGGCGTCGGCCACGGCGTCGTCGGTGAAGGAGAAGGCCAGCACGTCAACGCTGGCCCTGGCCGCGGCGATCCACTCCACCACGCGGGCGCGCACCGGCTCGCGGGGCGAGAAGTAGCTCTCGACGGCGACGCCGCCAATGCGGACGCGGGGGTTTGGGGTCGGCCCGGCCTTGGCGGCGCCGAACGCGCCCGCGGCCATACGCTCGAACTCGGCCGTGTAGTTGGCCACCAGGGCCGGGGCCGTGATTCTGAGCAGGTTGTTGTTGTTGCGGTAGGTGTCGTTGACCGTCGGGTTCCACGAGCCCGTCCAGACCACGCGGCCGTCCACAATCACGAACTTGCTGTGCAGGAAGGCCGCGCTCGGCTCCCAGCTGACGGGGGCGCCGGCGTCCTCGACCAGCCCGGCCCAGCGGGCCATGGCGGGGCTCTCGAGGCTCTCGCGGTCGAGGGCGAGGCGCACGCGCACGCCGCGGGCCCGGGCGCGGGCCAGGGCCTCGGCCAGGCTGTCGAGGCCGTACTCGAAGCTGGCCAGCTCGACGCTGCGCCTGGCCGCCTCGATGTCGGCGAGCAAGGCTCGCTCGGGCGCCGGGGGCGAGCGGTCGCCGGGCACATCGGGGTAGACCAGCTCGGGCGTGGTGAAGAAGACCGCGATGGCGCCGCCGGCCGTGGTCGCCGCGGGCTCCGGCGGGGCGGGCGCGACCCGGGCGGCGAGGGCGAGCAGAGCGACGAGGGCGAGCAGAGCGGCGAGGGCGAGCAGGGCGGCGTAGTGCTGGCGGCGTAGTGCTGGCATACCACGCAGCGTAGCACGCGGGCGTAACCGCAAGACCCACGGTCTGCGAGCGCTCCCTCTCCGTCTCGGGGTGGGCCAGAAGTAAAGGCGCCCACCCCGGGGCGCCTCGGCGCTAACCGCAAGCCAGCTGTAGAGAGCTACCTACAGGCGCGACCGGGGGTCGAGGGCGTCGCGCAGGCCGTCGCCGACGAAGTTGATGCTGAGCACGGTCACGAAGATCAGGAAGCCGGGGATGAGGGCCAGGTGGGGGGCGACCTGCAGGTACTGGTAGCCATCGGTGACGAGGCGGCCCCAGGTAGGCGTGTCGGGCGGAAAGCCGACGCCGAGGAACGAGAGGGTCGACTCGGTGATGATCGCCGCGCCGATGCCGATGGTGGCGGCGACGATGATCGGGCTGAGCGAGTTGGGCAGGATGTGGCGGAACATAATCGAGCCGCTGCGGACGCCGAGGGCGTGGGCCGCCTCGACGAACTCCTTCTCCTTGATCGAGAGGAAGGCCGCGCGCACGATGCGCGACGTCTGCATCCAGCTGAGGGCGCCGATCATCGTCACCACGATGATGAAGATCCCGGTCTCCTGGCCGAGGGCGCGCGTCACCGGGTCGCGGAACAGGTAGACCGTAAGCAGCAGGAGCGGCAGGACCGGCAGCGAGAGGAACAGGTCAACGACGCGCATGAGGACCTGGTCGAGCATGCCGCCGACGAAGCCGGCCACGGCGCCAATCAGGGTGCCGAGGCTGACGGCGATCAGCATGGCCACGAAGCCGACCAGGAGCGAGATCTGGCCCCCGTAGAGGCTGCGGGCCAGCAGATCGCGGCCGAGCTCGTCGGTGCCGAAGGGGTTGGCGGCGCTGGGGCCCTGGAGCGTGGCGATGAAGTTGAGGTGATCCATGACGCCGCGCAGGTTCTGGTTCTGGGGGGCGATCGGGAAGCCCACGGTCTCGGCCTGGGCGACCCGGTAGGGGACGTAGATCGCGGGCCCAAGGGTGACCGCGAGGGTCAGGACGGTCAGGATCACGGCGCCGACAATGGCCAGCTTATGCTTGCGGAAGCGTCGCCAGACATCGCCCCAGAGGGTGCGCGGCTTGACGGCGAGGCCCTTGCTGAGCTGCTGCAGCTGGGCCGCCCCCTGAGGCGAGATCGAGCTGTCAATGACGGGGTTTGCCTCTGACATTAGGTCCTCCGATGGCGCCGTGGGCGACGCGAAGCGTCATCAGCTATACCGCACCCGGGGGTCAAGCACGCCGTAGAGCAGGTCGGCCACCAGATTGAAGAACACGGTGAGGATCGCGAAGATAAACGTGATCGCCATAACCACCGGCGTATCGTTCGAATTGATCGACGAGATCAGCAGCGCGCCGATACCGTTCACGCGGAACAGCGTCTCGGTGATGATCGCGCCGCCGAAGATCGTCGGGATGCTGAGAGCGATCAGGGTCACCACCGGGATCATGCTGTTGCGCAGCACGTGGCGGATCACCACCATGCGCTCGGCGAGGCCCTTGGCCCGCGCCGTGCGCACATAGTCCTGGGGCAGATTGTCGAGCATGGACGAGCGCATAAAGCGGGCCAGCTGGCCGAACTGCTGCACGGCGAGCACCGCGACCGGCAGGGTCAGCTGCCGGGCCATCTTTCCAAGGCTCTCGAGGTCGGTCACTTTCAGTGTGGAGTCAAAGATAAAGGGGAACCAGCCCAGTCTAATCGAGAACAGCAGGATGAAGAGGGTCCCGGTGAAGAAGGCGGGCACCGAGAAGCCCACAAAGGCAAAGGTCGTCGCCACATTGTCGAAGATTGAGTACTGCCTGACCGCCGAGATGATCCCGACCGGGATGGCGATCAGCAGGCCGATCAGGTAGGCCAGGCCGGCCACCTGGAGAGTCTGGGGGAGCCGCTGCGCGATCAGGTCGAGCACGGGCATGCGCGAGGCGAAGGAGAAGCCCCAGTCGCCCCGGGCGACCGAGCTGAGCCACCGGACATATTGGACGGGCACAGGCTGGTCGAGGCCGAAGGAGCGGCGGATATTCTCGCGCACCTCGGGCGGGACGGCCGGGTTGGCCGCGAACTCGGCCAGGGGGTCGCCGGGGGCGAGGGCGAGGATGAAGAAGACCACCGCGCTGATGACCAGCAGGGTTGGGATGGCGATCAGGGTGCGCCGGAGCAGGTACTGGCCCATTGGGCTCTCCTCCAGGGGGCGTGGGGATCGCGGCGGGGCTCCGGGGGTGAGCCGGGGCCCCGCCGTTGGGGCATGGGCCTAGACTACTTCGACCAGTCCTCGATGTTCCACAGCTCCGAGTCGAAGGGGCTGGGCTCGGGGCCCTGCAGATCCTTCGACTTGCCCTCGGGCGTGAAGCGGTTGATCAGCGGGATGATCGCCCAGTCGCCGACCAGGATGTCGTTCAGCTGGATGATCAGCTCGCGGCGCTCCTCAGGGTCTGTGGCGGACTGCAGCGCGGCGAAGGTCGCGTCGTACTCCTCGTTGCACCAGTCGCCCGGGTTCTGGCCGTTCCACTGGTTCGCGCTGCCGGCGGCCTCGTCGCAGAGCCAGGCGGCGAAGTAGGTGGTCGGGTCGGGATTCTCGTTCGAGTTGGTGTACATCTGGAGGTCGGTGTAGAACTTGTTCAGCGTGTCCGGGTTGCCCGGGTCGCCGCCGAAGAACACACCGGCGTCAATCGCCTTGAGGTCGAGCTGGATGCCGATCTCGGCCATGTTGGCCTTGAGGATGGCCTGCTCGCCCTGGCGCAGCGGGTTGATCGAGGTCGAGAACGAGTAGACCAGGCGCACGCCGTCCTTCTCGCGCACGGCGCCGTTGCGGACCCAGCCGGCCTCGTCGAGGATCTGGTTAGCCCTGGCCACGTCGCGCTCGCAAGTGGTGTTGGGCGAGACCAGGTTGGCGGGGGTGGTCAGGGCGTTGCAGGTGGGCTCGCCGGTCACGCCGTAGAGCTGGGTCGCGATCGCCTCGCGGTCAACCGCCAGGGCGATCGCCTCGCGCACCGCGGGGTCGGTCAGGCTCGGGTGGGCCTGGCCGGGCTCAGAGCGCAGGTCGCCAAGGGCCGGGTCGGGGTTGGAGAAGTTGACCACGATGCGCTCGATGCCCGAGGAGGCCTCGGCCAGCAGGTCGCAGCGACCGCCGGCGGCGATCTGGTCGAGCACCGCCGCCTGCACCTGCAGGTTCCAGGCGTAGTCGTACTCGCCGGTCTCACACACGGCGCGGGCCGCCGAGGTAGCGTCGCCACCACCCTTGATCTCGACCTCGTCGAAGAAGACCGAGTCGGCGTCGCGGTACTCGGGGTTGCGATCGTAGATCACCACATCGCCCGGGGCGAAGCTCTGCAGCTTGTAGGGGCCGGTGCCGATCGGGGCGTTGTTGGCCGTCTGGCAGGCGGCGTCGGTGCTGGCCGCCGCGCCGACACAGTTCGCGAACTGGGCCTCCTGCAGAATCAGGCCGGCGATGCCGGTGAAGGCCACCAGATAGTTGGCGTTCGGCTCGCTCCAGGTGATGCGCACCTCGGTCGGGCTCACAGCCTCGACGTTCTCGATCTGGGCGAAGTTGCTGGCCGTGGTGGCCGCCGTCGCGGGGTCCGTGGCGTACTGCCAGGTGAAGACCACGTCGTCGGCGGTGAAGTCGCTGCCGTCAGACCACTTCACGCCCTCCCTGAGCGTCCAGGTGGTCGTCGTCAGATCCTCCGAGACGCCGCCGTTCTCGACGGTCGGGATCTCGGCGGCCAGGACCGGGACGGCCTCGCCCGCGCCGTTGAAGTTGGCCAGGGGCTCGAGGATCACCGTGGCGCCGTCGAAGTCCTTGGTGCCGGTCGCCAGGTGCGGGTTCAGCAGCGTGATCGCCTGCCACCAGAGCAGGCGCAGCCGGCCGCCCGGCTCGCCGCCGGCGGCGGCGGGCTCCTCGGTGGCGGCGGCGGGGGCCTCGGTGGGGGCCGGGGCCTCGGTCGCGGCGGGGGCCTC
>DAOLDO010000530.1:0-5039 GCA_035327325.1 Chloroflexaceae bacterium
GGCGGGTCGCGCCGCCGTAGGCCCCGGTGCGCATGCGGCCCTGGCTGATGCCGACGCGTGGCGGGGCGATGAAGCCGAGGGCCGGGGGCGGCGCCCGCAGCAGCAGGGCGGCCTGGGCCGCGCGCGCCGGGTCGTTCTCGTGGGCCAGGGGGGCGCCGAAGGCGCAGTAGAACGAGCTGCCCTTGTCGCCGATGGTCAGCTGGAGCATGGCGCCGCCGTAGCGGGCCACGATCGCCTGGGCCCAGCGGACGAAGGCGTCGAGCCTGGGGCCGGCCTCGGGGTCGCCGTCGTAGTCAATGCCGTCGAACTGGACGAAGAGGGCCACGGCGGGCCGCAACTCGGCCAGGAACTGGCCCTTGCCGCCGGCCAGGCGCGCGTAGACGGGCCCCATCAGCCAGGGGCGCAGGCGCTCCTCGGGCACGGCCTTGAGGTCGAGGGCGGGCCACGGGGCCGGGGGCGTCGGCTCGGTCAGCCCGATGATGGTGGCGAAGCCGGGACCGCCGCCCTCGTCGTGGCGCCACTCGCCGATCTGGGGGGCGGGGCCCATGGCGGCCACGGCCTCGGCGGTGGCCAGGATCTCGCCCCGACCGGCGGCCTTGTCGGCCAGGGCCAGGCGGCTGATCGTCGCGCCGGCCAGGGCGTCCATCAGCTGGATCGCGGGGTCGCCGACCGCGAAGCGCCGCACCGGCCCGTAGCTGAGGGCCACCTTGATCGCCAGGGTCACCGCGGCCCCGCCGGGCGTGCGCAGCTCGCCGAGGTCGGCCATAAGCCGCTGCATCGCCAGGGCGCAGGTAGTGGCGCGCAGCGCGGCGGAGGGGGCGCCCTGCTCGTCGAACCAGCATGTGATTGCGTCGCCGGCGAAGGCGATCACGGCGCCGTGGTAGCGGTCCACCTCGGCGATCAGGGCGGTGTAGATGCGGTTGAGCTGCCGCGACAGCTCCTCGGCGCCGCGCTGGGGGCCGAGCTCGCGGGCCAGGGTGTCGGTCAGGGGCGTGAAGCCCGAGACGTCGGCGAACAGGGCCGCGCCCACGGCGTGCTCGGGCAGCCCGGCCCCCGTGGCGAGGGCGAGGCGGCGGTCAATTGGGATGTAGGGCGCGAGGCTCTGCTGCGGCATGCGCGATCCTCGGTCGCCCGGGCAGGCCGGGGGCGAGGGCGCTCGGCGGCGGCGGGGTCGGCGTGGTGGAGCGAGCGCGGAGCGCGCCCGTCCGGGCGGCGCGGGGCGTGGTCTCGTCAGATCTGAACGCAGGCTGAGGGTGGAATCGCGGGCATTACGACAGGGCGCCGCAGGGGTGGCGCCGGGGTCGGGGGAGAACGGCGCCGCCCTCCCCTCCATGATAGCCCGGGAGCGGCGCGTCGGCCAGGTGGCTAGCGCGGGAGCTGGCGGCGCGCCGCGAGGGCCTCGCCCTCGATCACGCGGGCCAGGTCGTCGTCGCCCAGGCCGAGGGTGCGCGCGGCGACCCAGGCGATGGTGAATGTGGGGATCGGCTGGGTGAAGGGGATGAGGGCCTCGATGGCGGCCTTGTTGCGCAGGCCGCGCAGGCCGAGGCGGTCGAGCAGCACCCAGCTGACGGGGGCGGCGAAGATGTCCAGCCCAAAGTCGAGCAGGTCAAGCACAACCACAAGGGGCAGGGGAATATAGCGCATGGTGGCGAAGAAGCCCGCCGTGGGCGGCACGTCGAGGCGCCTGATGCTGCGCCACATCAGGGCCAGGCCCACGGCGGCGAGGGCCAGGGCCGTGCCCATCGCCACGAGCAGCCAGAACAGGAGATCGCCGAGATTCTGCATGTTGCCCTTCCTCCCAGAGCCTGGTGTCACTTCCACACCTTAGACGCCGTCGGCCGGCCCTGTGTTGCGCATGGCGAGCAAGACCCAGGCCACGTAGGCGAGGAGCGGCACGCAGATTGCCATGATGAGGGTGGAGAACTCGAGGGCCGCGCCGAAGGGGGGCTGGTCGTAGTCGAGGGCTCGGAGGGGCGCCACCAGGGGGCCGGTGATGGCGTACAGGAGCGCGAAGGCGGGGTTGTCGGGCCGGGCGGCCAGGAGGCGGGCCAAGAGGCGGGCCAGGAGCAGGGCCTCGAGGGCGCCCGCGGCCCAGATGAGCAAGATTGGGGTGAAATTGGCCCCCGATCGCCGGATCTTTTTTGCCACTTGTTTCGTCATAGTTGTAGGGTAACGATCACCTGACGGCTCGCCACAAGCCGGCTCTCACCATTCTGTGACTTAAGACCTATGGCGACCGGACCGGCTCTCTGCTACACTGGAAGGGTGAGCGTCACCGCCACACCACCCCCCCAGCCTCACGCATAGCCAGACGGCGCCACGGGACGAAGAGGACCCGCCGTGTTCAACGCCACCACCCACACGGGCGCCGAGCGCGCCCTGCGCGACCAGCTCATACCCGTCCACAGGATCGGGCCGCGCGCCTTCGCGGCGCTGATCGGCCTCGAGCTGCTGCTGCTCGTCGGCGTGCTGGTCTGGGCCCTGGCGGCCCTGGTGCCCGACGCCACCCCACTGGCCGCCCGCAGCGACATCACCCCCGTTCACAGCGCCATCAGGGAGCGGGTGGGCGGGGCCGTGGGCGACCCGCTGATCGAGGTGCGCCCCGGCCTGAGCGCCAGGGCCAGCAACCTGCGCGGGCTCAGCCTGAACGGCCAGACCTACTACTACTACCTCGAGGGCGCGGCCAACTTCGACCCGTATAGCAGGGGCTCGGTCAGCGCCGGCGAGATCGAGGTGCTGCTGCGCGACACCAGCGGGCCGTCCACGCTGGTGATCTACAGGCTGCTCTAGGGGCGCGGCGCAGGC
Source organism: Chloroflexaceae bacterium (assembly GCA_035327325.1). GTDB lineage: Bacteria > Chloroflexota > Chloroflexia > Chloroflexales > Chloroflexaceae > CAIWXH01. The sequence continues at coordinate 2,806 of DAOLDO010000530.1, forward strand.
CACGCCTTCGAACGCGGAGAGGGTGAAACCCTCTCCGTTGTGCGTGCCGCTCACGATGCGGGCTTCTTCCCCTCAGGCCAGTCGCCCCAGTCGCGCTCCTCGGCGGCCCTGATGGCCCGGCGCCTGGCCGCGCGTCGCGACAGGGGGATGACCTCCTGAAGCACGGCGTAGAGGGGCTGCTCGAGGTGGGGGTGGGCCTTGAGGGCCTCGTCAATGGCCGCCATGTCGAAGCCGCGCGCGTGGAGCTGCCGTGCGATCTGGCGGGCCTCGTCCTGCCTGTCGGCGAGGAGGGCCTCCACGAGCCGGCGCTCGAGGGGGTGGTCCGGTTCTGTGGTCATAGGCTCGCCCTCACGCGGTCAGCAGAATCGGCCCGTCGTCGGTGATCGCGAGGGTGTGCTCGAACTGGGCCGACTTCTTGCCGTCGGCGGTGCGCACGGTCCAGCCGTCGCGCTCGAGCTTCGTCTCGGGGCTGCCGAGGTTGATCATGGGCTCGATCGTGAAGACCATGCCGGCCAGGAGCTTGCGGCCGGTGCCGGGGTCGCCATAGTGGAGCACGGTCGGGTCCTCGTGGAGGTTGCGCCCGAGGCCGTGGCCGGTGTACTCGCGCACCACCGAGTAGCCGTTGCTCTCGGCGTGGCGCTGGATGGCGGCGCCGATGTCGCCCAGGGTCCTGCCGACGAAGGCCTGTTCGATGCCGAGATCGAGGCAGCGCTTCGCGGTCTCGAGCAGGCGGTGGGTGACGTCGTCAACCTGGCCGACGGGGAAGGTCTCGCAGGCGTCGCCGATCCAGCCGTTGAGGCGCAGGCCGATGTCAATGCCGATGATGTCGCCCTGGCGCAGGCGCTCCCTCTTGCTGGGGATGCCGTGGCAGATGACGTCGTTCACCGAGGCACAGATCGTGCCGGGGAAGGGCGGGATCTGGGCCCACCCGCGGCTGGTGCGCGGGACGTAGCCTTTATAGACGGGCTCGGCGCCGCGGGAGCGAATGAACTCCTCGGCGACGGCGTCGAGCTCGGCGGTGGTCACCCCCGGCCTGATCTGCGTGCGGAGCAGCTCGAACGTCTCGCGGACGAGGCGGCCCGACTCGCGGAGCAGCTCGATCTGGCGGGGGCTTTTCAGTGTGATCGGCATAGCGTACCCTGAGTGACATCGGTACAATAGACTACAGTATACCCCATAACGCCGAGGTTCCACCGTGCTCCTGCGACAGCCCGCCCCCCCGACCCGCGCCCTCATAGCCGCAGCGCTGCTGGCCGCCCTGGCCGCCTGCGCGCCCGAGCCGCCGCAGACCATGCAGCCGACTCTGCCGGCGGTGCTCGATATCACGCCGGCACCGACCCTCGACATCGAGGCGACGGCCACGGCCTTCGCCAGCCTGGCTCTGCCCACGCCGACGCCGGCGGCCCTCTACACCGTGCAGCCCGGCGATACCCTGAGCGACCTGGCTGAGCGTTTCGACACCACGCTTGACGAGCTGGTGGCCGCCAACGGGTTGACCGACCCCAACGCCCTCCAGCCGGGGCAGACCCTGCTCATCCCCTCGCTGTTGCGCACGCCGCTCCCCGGCACGGCCGTGCCCCTGACCACGCCCTCGCCCACCCTGTCTACGCCTTAAGGCTGATTCTTCGGCCGGGCGCAAAACCGCCCTTGACACGGCCCTCGCTCTTCGGTATATTGTTTGTGTCGGACGTTTCAAGCACAAATGCCGACCAGGCACGAAGGAGGTGATGCCCATGAATGATAGTAAGCGTACGGGCGTCGCCGCTGGTGAGGCCCGCTAGGTCTTACCGAACCGGCGACCCCTTTTCCCAGGAGAGCCCCTGCACCGCAGGGGCTTTTTCCTTGCCCTAGAACGGCCCCCTATGCAGCGCTATGCCCTGCTCGTGATCGCCGCGGCCCTGACCCTCGCGCTGGCCGGCCTGGCCTGGGCCCCCCGCCCCCCGGCGGCCTACGCGCCCCGCGGCCAGGGCGACCTCTACCTGGCCCTGGGCGACTCGCTTGCCTGGGGCTTCGGGCTCGACGACCCGGCGGCCGAGGGCTACCCGGCCCTGATCGGCGCGGGGCTGGCCGCCAGGGCCCCGATCGAGACGCTCAACCTGGCGGTGCCCGGCGAGACGAGCGGCTCGTTCGTGGCGCGCCAGCTGCCCCGGGCCGTCTCGGCGATCCGCCAGGCCCGCGGCCAGGGCCTGCGGGTCAGCCCGATCACACTCGACATCGGCGGGAACGACCTGCGC
>DAOLDO010000531.1:0-5033 GCA_035327325.1 Chloroflexaceae bacterium
CCGCCGTAGAGCAGGGCGAAGGTCAGCCAGGCGAAGGGCAGCGCGATGATGCCGAGGTACTGGAGGCGCAGCAGCAACAGCTTGCCGCCGTAGGCGGCGTTCGAGAGCTCGAGGGCGGCGGCCGCCGACCAGAGGGCCGTGCAAAGCATCATGGCGAGGAAGGCGCGGACGAGGGGTTGGGCGCGGCGTGGCCAGGCCAGGCCGACCAGCATGAGCGAGATGATCGCCGCCAGGGCGGGCGCGACGGCATAGGGCGTGAAGTACCAGGTCATGCGCAGTGGCTCGGGCGGGCGCTCCGGACACCAGGGCCCAAGGATACCACCCGGGCCTGAGCATCGCCATACGCCGGCGTAGCCGCCAGATGACAATCCCGCAAGCCTTGACAGGGAGGGCGCCCCCCAAGTACGATCTGTGCGCGAAGGTTGGCACAACGTTCAGGAGGAAAGACAATGGCGTCTCACGACCCCCTCGACTTCTACGGCATTGACTATGTCGAGCTCTACGTCAGCAACGCCCGCCAGGCGGCCCACTACTACCGCACCACCCTCGGCCTCGCGCCCGTGGCCTACGCCGGCCTCGAGACCGGCCTGCGCGACCGGGCCAGCTATGTGCTGCAGCGCCGCAACGTGCGCCTCGTGCTCACCGCGCCCCTCGTCCCCGGCCACCCGATCGGCGACCACATCGCCCGCCACGGCGACGGCGTCCACGACATCGCCCTGCGCGTGCGCGACGCCGCCGCCGCCTACGAGGCCGCCCTGCGCAACGGCGCCACCGGCGTGCAGGAGCCGACGGCCAGCGAGGACGCCAACGGCCGCGTGGTCAGGGCCAGCATCGCCACCTACGGCGAGACGCTCCACAGCTTCGTCGAGCGCGAGGGCTACGAGGGCCCGTTTATGCCCGGCTTCCAGGCCATCGCCGAGCGCCCGCCCGTGCCCGAGACCGGCATCGCCGCGATTGACCACATCGTCGGCAACGTCGAGCTCGGCGCCATGGAGCAGTGGGTCGGCTACTACCGCGACGTGCTCGGCTTCAAGCAGCTGATCCACTTCGACGACCAGGACATCTCGACCGAGTACTCGGCCCTGATGTCCAAGGTGATGCAGAACGGCACCGGCAAGATCAAGTTCCCGATCAACGAGCCCGCCGACGGCCGCAAGAAGAGCCAGATCGAGGAGTACCTCGAGTACTACGGCGGCCCCGGCGTCCAGCACATCGCCCTGGCCACCGGCGACATCTGCGCCACCGTGGACGCCCTGCGCGCCGCCGGCATCCCCTTCATCAATGTGCCGCCAAGCTACTACGACGACCTCGAAAGCCGCGTCGGCGCGATTGACGAGAGCCGCCAGGCCCTCCAGGAGCGCGGCATCCTGGTTGACCGCGACGAGGAGGGCTACCTGCTCCAGATCTTCAGCCAGCCCCTGCAGGACCGCCCGACCCTCTTCATCGAGATCATCCAGCGCAAGGGCAGCCGCGGCTTCGGCAAGGGCAACTTCAAGGCCCTCTTCGAAGCCATCGAGCGCGAGCAGGCCCGCCGCGGGAACCTCTAGCGCCCGAGGCGCGTGTAATCGAGGTGGGCGCAGGGCTGTGTATAATGGCGCTGCGCCCATCTCTTTCGTTGCGGAGCAACCATGCGCCTCGTGACCTTCGTGCCCCCAGACGGACAGCCCCGCGCCGGCGCCCTCCTGGGCGAGGCCGTCGTAGACCTGGCCGCCGCCGCGCCGTTCGTGATCGAGGAGGCCGAGGGCCTGCGCTGGGACATGCTCAGCCTGCTGCGCGGCGACCAGGAGGAGGTCACCCTCGACACGGCCGCCGACATCCTGGCCGCCGTGGCCCAGTTGGTCGGCGCCGAGCCCGACCTGGCCGGCATGCCCCTCGACCCGGACGACCCGGGCCTGTTCGCGTCGGAGGGCGGCCTGGAGGGCAGTCTCTCGATCGGCGGCGCGGCCATGCTCTACCCCCTCGGCCAGGTGCGGCTGCTCGCCCCGCTGCCGCGCCCGGCCAGCCTGCGCGTCTACGCCGCCTTCGAGGAGCACGCCATCGCCCTGGCCACCCTGCGCGGGGGCGCCCTGCCGCCGGCCTGGTACCGCGGCCCCGCCTTCGCCTTCGCCAACCACGGCAGCGTGCTCGGCCCCGGGGCTCCCCTCAGCGCGCCCGTGGCCGAGTCCCTCGACTACGGCCTCGGCCTGGCCTGCGTGATCGGTCGGGTCGCCCGCGACCTGACGCCCGCCGAGGCCGCCGAGGCCATCGCCGGCTACACCCTGCTCAACACCTGGTGCGCCCGCGACCACGAGGAGCTCGAGCTGGCCCTCGGGCTCGGCCCCGCCAAGTCGCGCGACTTCGCCACCTCCCTCGGCCCCTGGCTGGCCACCCCCGACGAGATCGAGCTTTACGCCGACGACGACGGCCGCCTGAGCCTGCTGCTCACCGCCGCGGTCAACGGCGCCGAGCGCGGCCGGGCCACGGCCGCGGGCCAGTTCTACCCCTTCGCCGAGCTGATCGCCCACGCCAGCCGCGACGTCACCCTCTACCCGGGCGACGTGATCGGCAGCGGGCCCGTCGGCGGCGGCACCCTCCTCGAGCAGACGAGCAGCTACGGCCCCTGGCTCGAGGTCGGCGACACGGTCACCCTCGAGGCCACGGGCCTCGGCACGTTGCGCAATACGATCGAGTAGGGCCTGAGTAAGCGGTAGCGAGGCACACCCATGCAGACGATCACGCGGGCGCTCATCGGCATCCTGGCGGCGGCCCTGGCCATCGGGTTGGTCATCTTCGGCGTGCAGAACACCGGGACGGTGCAGATCCAGTTCCTGGGCTTCGCCACCCAGGCCATCTCGGTCTCGCTGCTGGTGATCGGCGCCTTCATCCTCGGCGCCGCGATGATGTGGCTCCTGGGCCTCTACGGCGCCGCCCAGCGCAGCCTGCGCCACCGCCGCGACGCCAAGGAGCGGGCCACCCTCGCCGCCCGCAACAAGGAGCTCGAGCAGAAGGTCGCCGGCCTCGAGCGCGAGCTCGGCAGCTTCAAGCCCGCCCAGCCCGCCGCCCCCAAGGCCGCCGAGAAGCCCGCGGCCAAGCCGTAGAGGCGCCCTTCCCCGCGACACAGGCAGCGCGGGCGCCCTTCCCCCCGATACAGGCAGCGTGGGCGCCCCGCCCCCCGATACAGGCAGTACGGGCGACCCCATGTGGTCGCCCATCCCGGGAGCGGCAATCCTTCATTGCGGGCCCCGCCCCTACGCCACCGCCCCCAGCAGGGCCTCTGCCTGGGCGACCAGGGCGTCCAGGTCGAAGCGCTCGCGGGCGATCGGCGCGGGCAGCTCGGGGCGCGGCGGGGCGACCGCCGGGGGCGCGCCCGTCAGCTCGGCGAGCCGGGCGGCGCTCTCGGCCGTCGGGCCTTCGGCCACGAGCCGCCCGTAGAGCGCCGCCGCCCGCCCCCTGGCGTCCTCCCGCGCCGGGTCGATCTGCCAGACCGTGTAGGCGATCGCGGCCAGCTCCTGCTCGCCGAACCAGTCTTCGTCCAGGGCCTCGACCGCCGCGGCCGCGTCGGCGGGGGCCTGCTCGCCCAGCGCGGCCCGCAGCCGGGCGGCGAGCAGGGCGGCGGCGAGCTGCGCGCCCTTGTGCGTGCCCAGGGGGCGGGCCTGGCGCAGGACGGCCTCGGCCAGAGCCAGGGCCTCGGCGGGGCGGCCCTGGGACAGGCGCAGCTGGGCCAGACCGAGCCTGAACTCGCAGCTCCAGTAGACCAGCCTGATCGCGTCGCAGAGGGCCACGGCCAGCTCGCCCGCCCGCTCGGCCCGGCCCAGCTCGCCGCGCTGCGCGTAGACGCCGGCCAGGTAGCCGAGGCCGACGCTCATGTCGCGCCGCTCCCCAAGCTCGAGGCCGATCGCGATCTGCAGCGCGTAGCAGGCCGTCGCGCCGTCGAGGTCGCCGGCCAGCTGGTGGCAGCGCCCGATCTCGCGGGCCAGCCGGGCGAGGGCGCGCCGGTCGCCGATCTCGGCCGCCCGCGCCAGCAGGTCGTGAAAGATCGCCAGGGCCTCGGCCAGGCGGCCCTGGAGCGCCAGGACGAAGCCGATGTTGCTCTCGGTGCGCGACAGGAGGCTCCAGTCCGAGAAGCGGCGGGCCATCGTGGAGCTGCGCTCCAGACAGTAGAGGGCCATCTCGTGGTCGGTGATGTCCACGTAGAGCACGCCCATGTAGCCGATTGACTTGGCGATCAGCCGCTCGTCGCCCAGGCGCATGGCGATCTCGTGGGTGTGCTCGAGCTGGCGCAGCCCGCGCGTGTACTCGCCGATCTCGGTCAGCACGTAGCCCAGCACCCAGAGGGCGTCGTAGTGGCCAGACGGGTCGTCAAGCCGCTCCCACACCGGCATCACCGCGTCAATGATTGCGATCGCCTGGTCGAAGTCGCCCCGCGAGGCCAGCAGGTTGGCCAGCTCGGTCTTGCAGCGGGCCACCGTGGCCTCGTCGCCGCCGGCCTCGGCCAGGGCCAGGGCCTCGCGCGCCGTCGCCTCGGCCTCGGCCCAGCGGCCAACGTGCTGCAGCACCGCGCCCTCGCGCAGCATCACCCCGATCTGCTCGGCGGGGTCGCAGAGGGGACGCAGGCGCCGGAAGTAGTCGAGGGCGGCCTCGTTGGCGTGGGCGGCCTGCGCGGCCTCGCCCGCCAGGCGGAAGTAGTGGCGCTGGCGCTCGCGGTTCTCGCTGCGCCCGTAGTGGAAAGCCAGGGTGTCGAGGTAGCGCTCCACGTCGTCGGCCAGCTGGCCCTCGATGTAGCGGGCCACCGCCTCGTGCAGCATGGTGCGCGTGGCAACGGTCAGGCTCTCGTAGGCCACCTCCTGGGTGACCACGTGCTTGAAGAGGTACTCGAGCTCGGGCTCGGCCCGCTCCAGGGCCGTCAGGTCGAGCCGGCTGAGGGCGTCGAGCTGGGCGTAGACCTGCTCGGGGGCGCCGAGGGGCGGGGAGATCGCCCAGAGCCAGCCGGCCCGGAAGGGCCGGCCGATCACGCTGGCCACCTTGAGCGTCACCTGCTCCTGCTCGGAGAGCCG
>DAOLDO010000532.1:0-5029 GCA_035327325.1 Chloroflexaceae bacterium
CCGCCGCCCGCGAGACCGCGGGCTGGCTCGAGGGCTGGGGCATCCCCGCGGCCTGCTACCACGGCAAGCTGCCGAAGGGCGAGCGCGAGCGGGTGCAGGACGCCTTCATGGCCGGCGAGCTGCGGGTGATCGCGGCCACCAACGCCTTCGGCCTGGGCGTGGACAAGCCCGACGTGCGCTTCGTCATCCACCGCGACGTGCCGGCGAGCCTCGAGGCGTACTACCAGGAGGCGGGCCGCGCCGGGCGCGACGGCGAGCTGGCCCGCTGCACCCTGATCTACAGGCCGGGCGACCTCGGGCGGGCCTCGTTCCTCAGCGGGGGCGGCGAGCTGACCCGCGACGAGGTGCGCCGCGCCCGCCCCGCCCTGGTGGCGGGCAGGCGCGTGACGCCGGCGCAGCTGGAGGAGGCCACGGGGCTGGGGCGGGCCGACGTGATAAGGCTGGTGGCGGCCCTCGTCCACGACGGCATCGCCGTCGAGCGACGGGGGCGCATCGTGCTGCGCCAGCCCGACTTCGACCCCGAGGCGGTGACCCTCGACCTGGAGGAGCGCCGGCGCAGCTACGAGCGCAGCCGCTTCGCCATGATGCGGGCCTACGCCGAGGGCCACGGCTGCCGCCGGCGGGCCCTGCTCGGCTACTTCGGCGAGGAGTACGCCGACGAGACCTGCGGGCGCTGCGACAACGACGTGCCGCGCGCGGGCGCCGAGCGGGTCGCCATCGCCGCCGGCGCCGACGCGCCCCCCGAGCCCGCGCCCTTCGCCCCGGGCGACCGGGTCGCGCACACCCAGTGGGGCCCGGGCAGCGTCCAGGCCGTCGAGGGCGACGGCCTCACCGTGCTCTTTGACTCGGTGGGCTACAGAACCCTCTCGGCGGCCCTGGTGTCCGAGGGCGGGCTGCTGCGGCCGGTATAATGCTTGCAGCCCTTCCCCGCACCCTTCCCCCTTGCAGAGGAGACTAAGCGTGGAGCGCACCCGCATCAGCCTGGACGGCCAGTGGGAGTTCTTCGTTGACCCGGACGAGCGTCTGACCGCCGACGACCTCGCCACGGGCGAGGCCCGCAGCATCGCCGTGCCCGGGCCGTGGCAGGCCCAGTTCGACGACCTGCGCTCCTACGCGGGCCAGGCCTGGTACCGCCGGAGCTTTGAAGTCCCGGCCGAGGATGGGCCACGGACCTGGGTGCTCCACTTCGGCGCGGTGGACTATCTGGCGGCGGTCTACCTGAACGGCCGGCTGCTCGCCGAGCACGAGGGCGGCTACCTGCCCTTCGAGCTGCCCCTGGACGGGGCCCTCAGGCCGGGCGAGGCCAACGAGCTGGTGGTGCGCGTCTGCGACCCCGGCGAGGGCTACGACGCGCCCGGCTACCCCTTCGCCGAGATCCCCCACGGCAAGCAGAGCTGGTACGGGCCGATCGGCGGCATCTGGCAGAGCGTCTGGATCGAGGCCCGCCACCCCACCCACCTGACGCGCCTGCGCCTCACCCCCGACGTGCCCGGCGCCTGTGTGAGGGTCGAGCTGGCCCTCGCCCGGCCCGCGCCCGGACCTCTGATCGTGCGGCTCACCGTGACCGACCCGCGCGGCGCGGCGAAGACCCACGAGCGCCAGCTTGCCGCCGGGGCCGAGCGGGCGGCCTACGAGCTGCCCATCCCCGACCCGCTGCTCTGGGACACCCGCAGCCCCAACCTGTACAGGCTGGAGGCGGCCCTGCACGACGGCGAGGGGCCGTCCCTCGACGGGCTGGGCTCCCACTTCGGCATGCGCACCATTGCCGCCTCGCCGGACGGGCGGCTGATGCTGAACGGCCGCGTGCTGTACCTGCGCGGCGCCCTCGACCAGGACTACTACCCGCAGCTGATCTACACGCCCTTCAGCGACGCCGAGCTGGACGACCAGTTCGCCAAGGCGAAGCACATGGGCCTGAACTGCCTGCGCACCCACATCAAGATCACCGACCCGCGCTACTACGACGCCGCCGACCGGGCCGGCCTGCTGATCTGGACCGAGCTGCCCAACTGGGAGAACCTGACCGAGGGCGCCAAGGCGCGGGCCAGGGCGACCCTCGAGGGCATGGTCGAGCGCGACTGGAACCACCCGAGCATCATCATCTGGACGATCATCAACGAGGGCTGGGGCGTGCAGCTGATGACCAACCCCGATCACAGGGCCTGGCTCGCCGAGACCTATCAGTTCCTCAAGGCCCTCGACCCTCACAGGCTGATCGTCGGCAACTCGCCCTGCTGGGGCAACTTCCACGTCGTCACTGACATCGAGGACTTCCACAACTACTACAGCATCCCCGACCACTACCGCAAGTGGCGCAGCTGGGTGCAGACCTTCGCCGCCCGCCCGTCGTGGACCTTCGCCTACGACGCCGCCGAGAACCTGGCGGCCTGGCAGTCGTACCTGCGCGACCCGTGGGACCCGACGCCGCGCACCCCGGCCCCCGAGGTAACGAGGCGCGGCAACGAGCCCATGGTGATCTCGGAGTTCGGCAACTGGGGCCTGCCCGACATCGCCCGGCTCAAGGCGTGCTACGGCGGCGAGCCCTGGTGGTTCGAGACCGGCATCGAGTGGGGCGACGGCGTGACCTACCCCCACGGGATCGAGCAGCGCTTCCGCGCCTACCACCTCGACAAGGTCTTCGGCGACCTCGGGCAGCTCGCGGCGGCCAGCCAGCGCATGCAGTTCACCGCCCTGAAGTACCAGATCGAGCAGATGCGCCGCCACCCCAGCATCGTCGGCTACATCATCACCGAGTTCACCGACGTCCACTGGGAGGCGAACGGCCTGCTCGACCTCTGCCGCAACCCAAAGGCCTACTACGACGTGATCGGCAACATCAACGACGCCGACGCGATCGTGCCCGACTGGGAGCGCGTCGCCTTCTGGGAGGGCGAGCGCGTCGAGATCCGCCTGGCCCTCTCGCACTTCTCGCCTGAGGACCTGCGCGACAGCCGGCTGACCTGGCACCTCGATCTGTGGCCCGAGCTGGCGGGCAGCTTCGAGGGCATCTTCGCCCAGCCCGCCACCGTGACCAGCGTCGGCACCGTGGTCTTCACCGTGCCGCCCGTCGAGCGGGGCGTGCGCGCCCGCCTCGAGCTGGAGCTGCGCGACGCAGAGGGCGCTCTGGTGACGAGCAACCACCAGGAGCTGTACGCCTTCCCGCGGGCCGCGGGCGGGGCCGGCGCGGGCGCGCCCCGAGTCTTCTCGCCTGACCTGGCCGACGACCTGACGGCCCTCGGCTACAGGCCGGCCGCCGGCCCCGACGAGGCCGACGTCGTGGTCACGACGGCCCTGACCGACGAGTGGCGCTGGCGCGTGCAGCGGGGCGGCCGGGTGCTCTGGCTGGCCGAGAGCGCCGAGGCGCTCCAGACCAACCTCGGCCCCGTCGGCATCGCCCAGCGCAAGGGGCGCAGCTGGGCCGGCGACTGGGCCAGCAACTTCAACTGGATCCGCCAGGACAAGCTGTTCCAGCAGATCCCCTCGGGCGGCACCGTTGACTTCGCCTTCGCCGACCTGGTGCCCGACTACGTGATCGTCGGCCTCAGCCCCCGCGACTTCGCGGCCCACGTCCACGCCGGCCTGACCGTGGGCTGGCTGCACCACACCGTGGCCCTGATCGCCGAGCGCCGCTACGGGGCGGGCCGCCTGCTGATCTCGACCTTCCGCCTGCGCGAGCAGCTGCGCACCCACCCCGTCGCCCAGATCATGCTCGGCGATATGCTCGCGTTTTTGAAGGATGAGGGGTGAGGGATGAAGGATGAGGGCCGGGCGCCGCGCGTCAGCGTGCTCATGCCGACGTTTGAGCACGCGGCGTTCATCAGGCGGGCCGTGGCGAGCCTGCTGGCCCAGACCCTGGCCGACTGGGAGCTGATCGTCGTGGACGACGGCTCGCCCGACGCCACGGAGGCCGCGCTCGGCCCCCTGCTCGACGACCCGCGCATCACCTTCCTGGCCCACGAGCGCAACCTCGGCGTAGGCGCCGCGCTCAACACGGGGCTGCGCACGGCCCGCGCCCCCATCGTCGCCTACCTGCCATCGGACGACCTGTACCACCCCGAGCACCTGGCCGGCCTGGTCGCGGCCCTCGACGCGCGCCCCGAGGCCGTGCTCGCCTTCGCGGGCGCCCGCCACCACTACAACCGCTACGCGGAGGGGCGGATCGAGGGCCACAGCCTCCAGCCGGTGCAGGTGGCCCACCGCCGCGCCGGCGAGACGTGGCGCGAGCGCGACGAGCTGGTGAGCGACGACCACGAGCGGATATTCTGGGAGAAGCTGCGCCCCTATGGCGCCTTCGTGGGGACCGGCCGGGTCACCTGCGAGTGGGTCAGCCACCCCGGCCAGCTACACCGGCTGATCCGCGAGCAGGACGGCGGCGGGATCAACCCCTTCCGCGCCCGCTTCGGCGTGGCCCACCCCATGCGCTTCCACTCCTCGCAGGGCAACCGCATTGACGAGGTGGCCCACTACGCCCGCTTCCGCGAGCGGCCGGACACCCCGCCCGCGCCCGACGGGCTCAAGATCCTGCTCTGCGGCGAGCTGGCCTACAACGCCGAGCGCGTGCTCGCCCTGGAGGAGCGGGGCCACACTCTCTACGGCCTGTGGACCGACGCCCCGGCCTGGTTCAACACCGTCGGCCCCCTGCCCTTCGGCCACGTCGCCGACCTGCCGCGGGACGGGTGGGCCGCGGCGGCCCGCGAGCTGCGGCCCGACCTCATCTACGCCCAGCTCAACTGGCAGACCGTAGCCTTCTGCCACAGGGTGCTGCGCGAGAACCCGGGCCTCCCCTTCGTCTGGCACTTCAAGGAGGGGCCGTTCATCTGCTTGGAGAAGGGCCTCTGGCCCGAGCTGCTCGAGCTCTACGAGCGGGCCGACGGACAGATCTACTCGAGCCCCGAGCTGCGCGACTGGTTCGAGACCGTGGCCCCCGGCCTCACCACGCGGGCGCCGGCCATGGTGCTCGACGGCGACCTGCCCAAGGCCGACTGGCTCGCGCCCCCCCCCTCGCCGCGCCTGTCCGAGCGCGACGGGC
>DAOLDO010000533.1:0-5026 GCA_035327325.1 Chloroflexaceae bacterium
GCGCGCATGCTCATCGCCGGGGGCGTGCTCCTCGGCTATGCTCTCCTCACCCGCCACCCGCTCCCGGACCTGCGGAGCGCGTGGCCGGCCTACCTCACCCTCGGGGCGCTCAACTCGGCGCTGCCGCTGGCCCTCGAGGCGTTCGCAGTCGTGGAACTGAGCGCCTCGCTGGCCGCGATCCTCGCGGCGACCGTGCCGCTCTTCACCGTACTCGCCGCCGCCGTCTGGCTGCGTGAGCGGCTCACTGTCGCGAAGGTCGCGGGGGTGCTGCTCGGGATGGCCGGGGTTGCAGTGCTCGTCGGCGGCGGCAGCGTCCCGACGGGGGCGATGGCTGCGCTGGCCGTCGGTGCGATGCTCCTGGCCGCGCTGCTCTACGCGCTCGGCGGGATCTACACCAGGGTCGCCTTTAGCGGCACATCGCCCCTCGCCCTGTCCATCGGGCAGGAAGTGCTGGCGGGCCTGTTGTTGCTGCCATTCGCCCTTGCGGCCCCGTCGACGGGGGTGCCGGCGACGCCCGCGGTGCTGGCGGCGACGCTGACGCTAGCCCTGGTGATGACCGCCGGCGGGAATCTGCTCTTCTTCGCCCTGATCGCTCGGGCCGGGCCGACGCGTACCCAGGTGGTTGGGTTCCTCATCCCAGTGGTCGCCCTCCTGGCCGGGGCGCTGCTGCTGGGTGAGCCGGTGGGCGCGGGGACACTGGCCGGGCTTGCCGCCATCTTCGCCGGGGTGGGGCTGGTCCTGCGCCCCCAGCACGGCGCTCGCACCAGCATCACGCCCCACGGTAACACGCCAGACGCGCTGGCGCGGCCTGCGCTGCCGGCAGGGCCGCTCTACGACCGACACAGCCGCCGGCGCATCCGGTCACGCCAGGGCCTGGCAGCCGGTGCGTAGGCCATACTGCCCAGTGGGCGGGCGCGACTCAGTGCTGTCAACAACCTTGCCCAGAGCACATATCGTGAAGACGCCTCAGGAGGCACCCCGATGACCTATACGCTCACTCCGCTGAGCAGCGCCGCTATGCAGGCGACGCTCGACCAGATCTGGATCGCTTCACAGAACGCCGACGACCGGGCGTTCCGACCCCGCGGCGGCTGGTGGCCGCTCAGCAGGTGGGCGGCCCGCGGCGCCCTGCTCCTGGCTGACGGCATCCCAGTTGGGGGCTTCGCCATGAACACGGCGCCCGATAGGGCTCTGGAGGCGAGACTGGCGCTGCTCCCCGAACATAGGACGTCGGACGCCGCCCACCTGCTGGTTGGAGCGGCACGGCAGCAAGCCCAACGCGCCGGCAGCCCCCTGCTCCGCCTGACACTCCCCGCCGGCGCGATGTGGGCCCGCGAGGCCGCCGCCGCTGCCGGGCTCACCGTCGCCCGCTCCATCCTCGTGATGCTTCGCCCGGCAGCACGTGGTCCCCTCCTGGCACCAGACGTACCGGGCGTTACGATCCGGCCGCTGGCCCCAGGCGAGGAGGGCCGGCTGCTCCACGCGCTCAACCACGCCTGGGCCGGGACGTGGAACTTTCGCCCGCTCACGCGCCGGGCCCTGGACCGCGACCTGGCTGATCAGCGCGCGGGCTTCCTCGTCGCGGCCGACCCGTTAGAGCGCATTGTAGGAACCGTGCATGCCCAGTTTGACCCGGCGAGCCGTAACCCGGATGGGGCCACCTACGCCTGGATCGCGAACCTGACGACGGCGCCGGAGTGGCGCGGGCGCCGTCTCGGGCGAGCCCTCCTGAGCGCCGCGGTCGCCAGGCTCCATGACCAGGGCGCCCGCTCGGTCACATTGGGTGTGGATGGCGGTGCTGCAGCGCCCCTGGCCCTCTATCGCTCCGCCGGCTTCGCCGAGATCGACCGGCTCGAGCTCTGGGAGCGGGCGCTCCAGCTGCCGACGCCTGCGCTTGGCGCGCCTGGCACTCAGCCGGGGGTAAGCGTGTAGCGCCAGCCGTGAGCAGCAGCCCCAGCTACATCGACGACGGCTCCATCCGCCGCCGACCTGCGGCTCGATCACCACATCGGTGCGTCGCTCTGCCCAAGTTCGCGAAGCCACCACGCTCCATCTTGACAGGGAGGCAACGAGGGACTATACTCGGGCCAGGGTAATCAATAAATCTATTGAGTACACGAATATGAGCCGACAGACGAAGGACCAGGTGTTCACCCAGGTTGCCGCGGTGGCGCAGGCTCTTGCCAACCCGCACCGGCTGGAGCTGCTCGACCTGCTCATCCAGGGGCCGCGGAGCGTAGAGCAGCTGGCCGAGGCGAGCGCGCAGAGCCTCGCTAACGCCTCGCAGCACCTCCAGCGGCTCAAGCGCGTCGGGCTCGTGGTCGGCGACCGTCAGGGCACCACCATTCGCTACCGCATCACCGATACTGTGGTGGCCCGGCTCTGGGTAGCGCTGCGCACCGTGGCGCTCAAGCAGTCCGCGGAGGTCGAGCGCGCCCTGGAGGCCTACCGCCCGCGCCGCGGCCAGTTCGCGACTGTCAGCCCCACGGAGCTGCAGGCCGGCCTCGCCAGCGGGGCAATGCTGCTGCTCGATGTGCGCCCCGCCCTGGAGTTCGCCGCCGGCCACCTTCCCGGGGCAAGCTCCATCCCGCTGGATGAGCTGCCGGCGCGGCTGGCCGAGCTGCCCACCGATGGGCTGATCGTCACCTACTGCCGCGGCCCGCTCTGCGTCTACGCCGATGAGGCCCTGGAGCAGATCCGCGCCAGCGGCCGGCGCGGCGCACGGCTGGAAGAGGGGGTGGCGGAGTGGCAGCTCGCCGGCTACCCGCTCGAGCCTCCGGCCGCGCCCGCTCGTGATGAGCGCCGCCAACAGCAGGAGGCTGGGAATGGCTGACCCGGTGTATCTGGACTACAACGCGACGACCCCACTCGACCCGGTGGTGCTCGACGCGATGCTCCCGTATCTCCGAACCCACTTCGGGAACCCGTCGAGCGATCATGTCTACGGGTATCGCACGCATGACGCGCTAGGGGTCGCCCGCGCGCAGCTTGCCACGCTGCTTGGCGCGCAGCCGGGCGAGGTGATCTTCACCGGCGGCGGCAGCGAGGCCAACAACCTCGCACTCTTCGGCGTGGCGGCATCCCTTGGCGCTCGCGGCTCCCACATCATCACATCCACGATCGAGCACCCGGCGGTGCGCGAGCCGTTGCACGCCCTGGAGCGACAGGGCTACCGGGTGACTGAAGTGGCCGTCGACGCCGACGGTCGCGTTGACCCGGCCCAGGTGGCTGCGGCTATCACGGATGAAACCATCCTCGTTTCGATCATGCACGCCAACAACGAGGTCGGGACGCTCCAGGATCTGCGCGCCATTTCCGATATCGCCCACGCACGGGACGTCCTGGTCCACAGCGATGCGGCGCAGTCGGTGGGCAAGCTGCCCGTGCGGTTGGATGCATTGAGGGTGGACCTGCTGAGCGTCGCTGGTCACAAGCTCTACGGGCCCAAAGGCGTCGGCGCCCTGGTGGTGCGGCAGGGCGTCGCCCTGGAGCCGCACATTCGCGGCGCCGGCCACGAGCACGGTCTGCGGGCGGGGACGGAGAACGTCCCGTCGATCGTCGGCCTCGGACAGGCGGCCGAGCTCGCGGGCGAGCGGCTCGACGCCTACCAGGAGCGCACCCGGCGGCTGCGCGACATGCTCCATCAGGCCATCCTGGCGGCGGCGCCCGACGCGCTCCTCAACGGGCATCACACCGAGCGGCTGCCCAATACACTCAACCTGAGCTTCCCCGGCGCGAACGCCGCCGCGCTGCTGGCGCATATCCGCGACCAGGTCGCCTGTTCGACTGGCTCGGCCTGCCACGCGGGCCACGCCGAGCCGTCGGGTGTCTTGCTGGCGATGGGGCGCGCCCCCGCGCTGGGCGCCGCCGCCCTGCGACTGAGCCTTGGCTGGAGCACCACGGAGGACGAAGTACAGCTCGCGGCAGGCGTGATTGGCGCTGCCGTTCAGGGAGAACGACGATGACGACGACCGATACGACCGTGACGGGGGAGACGCTGCGCGAATGGCTCGAAACGGGTCGCCCGCTTAGCCTCCTCGACGTGCGCCCCGCCGCCGAGCGCGCCGAGTGGTTCGTCCCCGGCAGCCTGCATGTCGACGCCTACGATCGGCTCAAGGCGGGCGATAGCTCAGCTCTCGCCGAGGTCGACCTGCCCGCCGACCGGCCCGTGGTGACGATCTGCGCCGCCGGCCGCACCAGCTTGATCGCGGCCGAGCAACTGCGCGCCCGCGGCCTAGAGGCGCTCTCGCTTGAAGGCGGCATGCGGGCCTGGAGCCTGGCCTGGAACACCGCCGCGGCGCCGGTGCCGGGCAGCGCGGCAACCGTACTCCAGGTGCGGCGCACCGGCAAGGGCTGCCTCTCCTACCTCGTCGGCGCCGACGGCATCGCCGCGGTGATTGACCCCTCCCTCGACCCCGCGATCTATCTTGAGCTGGCGCAGCAGCACGGCTGGCGCATCACCCACGTCCTGGAGACCCACCTCCACGCCGACCACCTCTCGCGGGCGCGCCAGCTGGCCGCGCAGGCCGGAGCTGTGCTCGCGCTGCCCGCTGCACACCGCCTCGCCGCGCCCTTCACGCCGCTCTACGCCGGCGATGCCATCGCGCTCGGGCCAGCCCGCCTGACGGTACTAGACACCCCAGGCCACACGCCAGAGAGCGTGACCTACCAGCTTGATGACGCGGCGCTGTTCACCGGCGACACGCTCTTCCTCGCGGCCGTGGGCCGGCCCGACCTGCACGCCGACCCGGAGGGCGCCCGGCTGAAGGCCCACGCGCTCTACGCCTCGCTCCAGCGCCTGCTCGCCCTCCCTGCCGAGACGCTGGTGCTGCCCGGCCATACCAGCGCGCCGGTCGCCTTCGACGGCCAGCCTATCGCCGCAACCCTGGCCGAGGTGCGCCAGGCCACCCCGATTCTTGCCGCCGACGAAGCGATCTTCGTCAGCAGCCTCCTCAGCCGCCTCTCGCCCACGCCGCCCACCCACGCCCAGATCATCGCGCTGAACGAGCAGGGTGCCGCCCTCCCT
>DAOLDO010000534.1:0-5024 GCA_035327325.1 Chloroflexaceae bacterium
CGGCCGGCGTGGGTGAGGGCTGGACGGTCGGCGTTCCCGGCACGACGGTGATGCCCGGGTCGATGGTGGCCGTGGGAAAGCTGTACTGCGCCGCCGGGTTGCCGATGAAGATGACGTCGACGGTCTCGGGCTGGCCGACCGGGGCGAGAAGGGGGACGCGCACCGTGCTCGTGCCGGGCGGGATCTCTGAGGGCAACTCGGCGCCGCCGGCGATTTCGCGGGCCGTCTGCGAGTAGGCCCAGGTGGAGTCGGAGACCACCGCGCCGCCAGGAGTCTTGACTGCGCGCAGCCGCACCCGATCGGTGTAGTTGATCGGGATGGCTGTCGTCGCCCGGTTGACCCAGGTAATCACGATGAAGTACAGCTGCCGCGTGCCGTCGGGGATGCCGGTGCGGCCCATCACCACCGGCCCGGCTTCAGCGTTGACGCTGACGTGCAGCGGCCCGACCTCGACGCGCTGGCCGAGCGTGTAGTTGGCCCCGACACGGGCGTAGGGTGTGGGCGAGGGGAAGGGCGGGCCGCCCGCGTCTGGGTACTCCTGCTCCCACTGCTCCCAGAAGACGTACTCTTCCCAATCACCGCCCTCGGTGATCGGCCGGGTGTGCGTGATGATTTCCTTGACCGGCCCAGCGGTGCCCCATGGCCTCGGTGTCGGGCTCGGGCAGGCCCAGCGTGGCGCGCCGCTGGTTTCCAGTACGCCGGCCGCGCCACAGGCGAGCACAAGTAGGGCGAGGAGCGGGAGGCCAAGAAGGAGAAGTGGTCGCTGCACAGTCTGCCTCCTATGGCCGCGGCAGCACGGTAGCGAGGTCGAACGAGCGCACCTCGACCGTGTTGCCGCCCTCGATCCAGGCCACCCAGGTTGTGCGGGCGTTGCGGGCTTGGGCCGTTACGGTCTCGCCGGTCGCCCGGGAGCCGAGCACAAGCGGCACCCGCTCCCCGGGTGTCGGGTCAGCCCACGAGCCGTTACCAGGCGTCGACCAGCGCAGGTAGTGGGTGTTCGGCAGCGCATTGTTCCAGCCGCCCTCGGCACAGCAGGTGTAGATAGCGGCGAGCCGGTTGGTGGTGGTGTCGTAGGCGGGTGCTGCGAAGGCGATCTGCTCGCCGCCGGCCTGCGGGGCAACGACTAGCTCGGGAGCGAGCCAGCTGCGCCCGGCGTCCTGCGAGGTGAGCACATAGCCGTTCCAACGCGAGGCGTCGGAGAACATCAGCGTGACCGAGTCGCTCGTCGCCCCCGGCAGTCGGTAGACAAGGGCTCGGGCGTGCCAGGCGCGCCCGCCCTCCTCGACCCCCGGTACATCAATATCGCGCGTCGCCAGCCTCCAGGGCTCCCCGCTTCCAAGCGTGGTGGAGAAGAGCAGCAGGCGCGGCGGCGGCACGACCTGGCCGTTCGGCCCGCTCAGGAAAGCGACGGTCGCGCGCTGCCCATCGCCGTCGTCCACGATGGCGACGGCGCCGTCACTGAAGTACCAGACCGCACCGGGGAGCCGCGCCAGCGACCAGACGCCGGCTGGGCTGCGCTTGGCTATCGCCGGCTGCACGGCGTTCGGGCCATCATTGCATACGATGCCGACCACGAGCCATCCGTCGAGGGTAGCGCCCACGTCGTTGACCTTGCGGCAGTCGTCACCGATGCGCTGGGGTATCGACCAGCTCATGCCATAGTCGCGGCTCTCGGCCGCCCAGACGCCGGCAGGCGGGTCGTTGTCCGAGAAGTCGGGGTCGCTCATTCCCCACACAGCGTGGACCACGCCGTCACCGGTGATCGCCACCTGCACCGTGCGGGTGTAGCGGCCGAGCGCGGAGGGACCGATGTCGACCTGATGTGCCGGGGTCCAGGTACGCGTGTTGGGGTTGAGCACGCTGACGTAGGCCCGCTCAGGGTTGTCGTTGCCCGACCAGACTGCGGCCGCAACCGCCGCCCAACCCTCGGTCGGGTGAACCGCAATGTCGGTGGTGAGCACGACCTCGGGGAGCTGGAGCGTCGTCTTCTGGCCACTGCCGCCGCCGGCCCGCGTGTCGACTATCGTCGGGTAGGGCGGCTGCGCCGGCACCGCCGTCGGCCAGGGGACAAGCTCCTCGCCCGGGGCCGCCGGGCAGCGCGGGTAGGGCGTGGTCGTGGGCAGGCGCGTTGGCGATGGTTCGCTGGTGGGCCATACAAAGCCAAGCGGGGTTGGGGTCAGCGGGGAGGCGGGGGTGATGGTGACCGGGGGCGGCGTGGGGTACGCGGGCCGATTAGGCCAACAGCCGCCGGTCTGGGCCGTGCGCTGCACATCCGGGTAGCTTACGACCGAACCGCATCCTGCAAGCACGCTCGCTACGAACAGGAGCAGCATTGCCTGTGAGATCCACCTGAGCAGAGCGCTCATTCCTACCCCTGTCGCAGAAAAGGGCTGCGAGAAGCAGTGTAGGGGTGTGCACAGCTCTCGGGAATTGGACAAAACCCTGGACAAAAATATGGATGTAACGCTGGACCCCGTATATGACACGCAGGTACGAGCGCTGTGCAAGGCCTGGACGACACAACCCTCATTGCGCTATCGTGCTATCGTCAGCAATTGCGCGAGCGAGCATCTCGCTCACCCATGCCCGCGCGGCATCTCGGCCTTGTCGTCCAGTAGCAGCATAGATCCGCGTCCAGTACTTATCGACCGTCTGGACAGAGATGCCAAGCTGTTCACTCATCTCCTCGCGTTGCACGCCGAGGTAGTCCAACATGGCGACGTGGGCTTCGCAACGGCGAATATTGCCCTCACGGTGAAGGTACAGGATTGCTTTGTCTATCGAGATCTGCGGTCGGCCACCAAGGCCGATGCATCGGGCCAGAATAGTGCTCACACCAAGGCTCCTTCCCCCGTCGTCTCGAAATTTGGCCGTCATCATAATATTTGCGAGGCCGTTTGAGAATATGCGAAAAGGCACGAAGATCCCTCGTTCATGACCCTACAATCGAAATTGATGCCTATTCACATCGGTAGTAGTGTGTTCTGGTCGCTATACTGGGCTTGAGGCTTTCAGCAAGCCTGTGTAGAACCACGAGCAACCAAGGGGAAATCGATGACTGCCGCGATTCGTGTCGTTGTCGCCGACGATCACCCGATCATCATTGACGGGGTGCAGAACGTGCTGGCCCAGCACCCTGAGATCAGCCTGGTTGGCGTGGCTCACTCATTCGCGACGGTGAGCGAGGTGCTCAACCAGACCACCCCCCATGTCCTGGTCCTCGACGTGAGCGGGATGGGCGGTTCGGTGCTGAATCTCATGAGTCGACTCCAGCGCGAGCATGCTCGGATCGGCGTGGTGATCTTCTCCAGTATGGTTGACCTGGCGCCTGAGTTGCTCGACTCCGGCGCCCGCGGATACGTAACCAAGGATGAGCTCTCGCGCGAGCTCGTACGGGCCATCAAAACCGTGGCGATGGATGAGCTGTTTGTCTCGCCGGTGGTGGCGGAGTTCCTGGAGCAGACCAGGCAGCAAACGTCGCTTTCACAGAAGGAGCTGATCGCCCTCAAGCTCCTGGTTCAGGGGATGGGGACGGTGCAAATTGCCGAGCAGATGGGCGTCAATCCGCACACGGCACAGAATTACATCACGAGTATGCGGCGCAAGACCGGCTGTATGTCGCGCACGCAGCTGGTGGAATGGTATCGCCGGACGTACGGCAATGCATCGTAGGCGCTAATGAAGAGCTGCTTACGATAGTGTGTCGTTGCTTTCTGGCATAGTGTGGCTGGTCACATCGTGACAAGATGACAGGATTTTCACCTCGTCGTGCCTTTTCACATATTCACCTTGGCGATCAACTTTGCTATACTGCGTCTCCCGTTGCAACTTAACGACAATTTAACCCATGGACGGGATCGGCAATCGCGGTGCGCAGGCTCGCAGCCGACTGCAGCGGCATCGGTGCGAGTCACCAAGGAGGTCCATGATGGACGACCGTGCCCAGACGACCGCAGCCCGCCCGGACGGTGCAGAGGAACAGCCTGATGGCACCCCAACAGCGACGCATGGCGAGAACGCGCTTTCCGCTCGCGTGATGCGCTCGCTCCCACGGCTGCGCGAGATCGCCATCCAGGCTGCAATCCTGGGCCCGATCATTGTGTCCCCCGACGGCTGGGGTGGTGGCGTGCGCGGCTGCTAACGGCTGTGTGTGGCGTGGCTCGGGGCTCCTGGGCCACGCCGTATCTCACCGCTCCCTTGCTTCCATCTCCGCGCGTAACAAGCGCCTGAGAGGCCCACAATGCACTCCCCTGCCCCCCTCGATATGGATTTCAAGACTGCCCTTGCGCAGCTCTGCGATGGCCCGGAGTCGCTCGCCCCACTGCCGCGCTGGCGGCACGCCATCGAGCAGCTAGGCGCGGTACTCGGCGCTGCCCCTGCGCATCTGGCCGCATTCACACAGGCCTGGAGCACGCTCTACAGCGCCACATTGCTGCTCGACCATGTGCAGGATGGGGATGCTATCGGTGACGACTGGCTGGCCTCCCTTCCTGTTGCCCTCCAGTATCATTTGGCCTTCAGCGCATACGCAGCGGCCCAGCGCCAGATTCATGAGCTGACCGAACGCGTCACACCGGCCTGCGGGGCACGTCTTCATGATCTCTGGTCCTCAGCCGTGCTCGAGCTTGCTGTCGGCCAGTATCACGACCTGATGGTGCTCCATCGCCCCCTCGTGAGCCACCAGGTGTCACTTGATGCGTACGAGCGCATCGCTGCCCAGAAGACTGGCGCCGCGTTTGGCCTCGCCCTCGGTGCCGCCGTCGCCCTGGCGACTGATGATGCAGCCCAGAGCGATGCGGCGACAAACGCCGGCCTTGTCTTCGGCATGCTGCTCCAATATCGCGACGATCTGGTTGACGCCGAGGTGCAGACTGCCCAGCCGGCCGCCCTGACTCTGGCCCGCGCTTGGACGACGCAGGAGGGCGTTGATGGACCTGAGCTTGCGCCGTCAGCGGCCTGGGAACTCATCTACGCTCAGTATTATCAGGCGCTGGGCGCTATCCTCGCTCCACTGCAAGAACCTG
>DAOLDO010000535.1:0-5019 GCA_035327325.1 Chloroflexaceae bacterium
GGTCGAGCACGTCGCAGATCTGGTCGGCCCAGGCCAGCACGCGCGCCTCGTCGATCGGGCCCTCGCGCTCGACGATCTCCTCCAGGTCCTCGCCGCGCACGAAGTCCATGGTCAGGTAGTGGCGGCCCTCGTCGCGGAAGTGGCTATAGACCTGGGGGATGCGCGGGTGGCTGAGGGTCTGCAGCACGTCGGCCTCGTCGTTGAAGCGCCCGATCGCCTCGGCCCGCTCGCGGGGGTCGGTGAAGCGGTCGAGCATCTCCTTGATCGCGTAGACCTTGCCGGACTCGTCGAGGCCCTCGTAGACGGCGCCCTGGCCGCCCTGCTTGATCACCCGCGTGATCACATAGCGCCGCTCGTCGCTCGGGGCGTCGTTGTTGAGCACCACGTCGTGGCCGCAGTGCTGGCAGAAGCGGGCGCGGCGCAGGTTCGGCTTATGACATCTCGGGCAGAGGATCTGGGTGACCTCGGCCATAGCGCTCCAGACAGGGGCGGCGAGGGGCCTGCTGGCCCCCGCCGAGCGGGCGTACTGAGCCATCGGCGCCTCCAGCGTAGCACAGCCGTCGCGGCCCGGCAAGCGGGTCGCGCACACCTGATCTACGCCGGGGGGGCTCGTTTTGTTGCGCCTGGCGGGCCGCTTGTCTGCCGCGATGCCATCCCTGAGCTGTGAGCTGTGAGCTGTGAGCTGTGAGCGGGCTGTGCTCGCCACGAATCACACCTCACACCTCACACCTCGCCCGGCCGGCAATGGCGGTGAGCACAGCAGGTGACCACTACCGGAAGTCGCGCGCCCTGTAGCCGAGCCAGCCGAGGGCCGAGGGGTCGTCGCGCCAGTTGGGGCGCACCTTGACCCACAGCTCCAGGAAGACCTGGCGGCCCACCAGGCGCTCGATCTCGTAGCGGGCGGCCGTGCCGATCTTCTTCAGCATGGCCCCACCGGCGCCGATCACGATCGCCTTCTGGCCGTCCCGCTCGACGTTGATCGTCATCCTGATATAGGTCGCGCCCTCGCGGTCCTCCCACTCGTCCACCTCGACGGCGACGGCGTGGGGCACCTCGTGCTGGGTGTGGTAGAGCACCTTCTCGCGCACGAACTCGGCGGCCAGCTGCTGCTCGCTGCGGTCGGTCAGCTGCTCGTCGGGGTAGAGGGGCGGGCCCGCGGGCAGGCGCTCGACGATCGCCTCGAGCAGGGGGGCCAGGCCCAGCCCGCGCCGCGCCGAGACGGCCAGCTCCAGCTCCCACGCGCCAAGGGCCCGGTACTCCTCGAGGTAGCCGCGCCCGCCGCGGGGCTTCACGTCCACCTTGTTGAGGATGAGCAGCTTGCGGCCGCGGGCCTTCTGCACCTGGGCCGCGATGCGCCGGTCGAGCTGCGAGGGCGGCTGGCTGATGTCCACCATGAAGCCGATCACATCGGCGTTGGGCAGGGTCTTCTCGGCCAGGTCCACCATCAGCCGACCGAGGGCGTGGTTGGGCTGGTGGATGCCCGGCGTGTCCACGAAGACGATCTGGGCGCCGGGCCTGGTCAGGATGCCGCGCATCGGCACGCGGGTCGTCTGGGGGCGCGGCGAGACGATCGCCACCTTCTGGCCCAGCAGCGCGTTGAGCAGCGTGCTCTTGCCTACGTTCGGCTTGCCCACCAGGGCGACGAAGCCCGACCTGGTGTCCGCGCTCGCCCCGCCCGCGCTGGAGCGGGGGAGACCGGGCGCGCCTGCCGGCTCTGCCGGGGCGCCCTCCGCCTCGTCAGGCGCCGGCCCCCCCGGCTCTCCGGCCTCCTGGGCGTCCTCCTGGCCGCCCTGGCCCTCCTGGTCCTGCGCGGCCTCCTCGGCGGGCGCGAGCACGACGGGGCCCTCGGGGCCGGTGGGCTCGTCGTCGAGGGCGACCATGAGCGGGGCGAGGCGGGCGAGGGCCGCGGGGGTGCGCAGCTCCTCGGGGACGGCGAGCTCGACGCCGAGCACCGTCTCGTCGCCGTCGAGGTCGAGGATAGCCGTCTCGGCGAGGGGGAGGGCCCGGGCGGGGGGCTCGTCGAAGGCCAGGATTGTGAGGCGACCGGTCTCCATATCGAGGCGCCCGAAGTCGCCGTCGAGGGCCAGTTCGAGCTGGGCCAGGGTCAGCTCGTCGTCGAGGTCGAGGCGCAGGCCGACGACCTGGCCCTGGGCGTCGAGCAGCAGGTGGGCGGGGTACTCGAGGCTCTCGACGGCCTGGCCGGCCTCGAGCTCGGTGAAGTAGACATAGAGCGTCCCCGCGTCGGGGTCGTGGGAGAAGGCGAGCATAGCACTCTCAGTGGGAGGCGCCGCGGGCGCTGGGCGCCGCCCCGTGTCCCGGGGCCGGCTCGGCCTCGGGGGGCATCTGGGTCGCGGGGGGCGAGGCGGGCGGCTCGGGCTGGTCAACCAGCTTCCTGTAGACGTAGGCGAGCACGATGCGCACCACGGCGGCCACGGGGATTGAAATGAAGAGCCCGAAGGGGCCGAGCAGCGCGCCGCCCGCGAGCAGCGCGAAGATCACCACGGCGGGGTGGAGCGTCACCAGGGGGCCCATCACCTGGGGCAGGATGATATTCTCCTCGATCATGCGCAGGACCAGGTAGATCAGGCCGAGCATGGCGGCGAGGCCGAGGTTGGAGAGGCCGAAGGGCACGGCGGGCTGGAAGAGGGCCACGGTCATCGCGATGCCCGCGGCCGTCCAGGGCCCGATGATCGGGATGACCTCGAGGAAGCCCGAGACGATGGCGATGGCCAGGGCATTGGGCACGTTCAGGATGGAGAGGGGGATGTAGAGCAGGAAGGCCATCAGCACGATCAGGATGAGCTGGCCACGGATGTAGGCGGCGAAGACCGCGTCCACCTGGGTGCCGAGCTGACCGATCTCGACGCGGTACTGGGGCGGGATGAGGTTGGTGGCCCAGCCCTTGAGCTGGCCGGCCTGGAGCAGCAGGTAGAAGGTGACGATCAGGTAGGCGAGGGTGAAGAGCACCAGCTCGACGGCGGAGATCACCAGGTGGGGCACGCTCTCGCTGGCGCGCCGGCCCACATCGCGCACGACACCGCTCAGCTGCTCCTCGACGGGGGCCAGGTCCACCACGAGGCCGCCGAGCTCGACCTGCTCGCGCCCGCGGAAGAAGGACTGGATCTGGGCGGCCATGGCGGGCGCTGTGGCGGCCAGGTCGCGCGACTGCTGGGCCACCCGCGGCCACATCAGGGTGCCGATGGTGTAGATCAGCAGGAAGGCGAGCACGTAGAGCACGGCGATCCAGAGGGCCCGGCCGAGGCGCGTGCGGCGCTCGAGCCAGCCCACGAGGGGGTTGAAGAGGTAGGCCGTGATGATCGCCGCGACGAAGGGCGTCAGCATGTGCTTGACGGCCAGCAGGAACCAGATCGTGAGGACGACCACGAGGGCCGCCGCGATCAGCTTGTACACGGGCGAGAAGCGGATCGGCCGCTGCTGCGCGGTCATGGCACTCCCTCCCCCGGCGCCCACGCCGGCGGGGCCAGCGACACAAAAGACGACCGGCGCCGGCGCTGCCGCCGGGCCGTGTCGCCCCATTATACCGCGCCGGCGCGACCGGGGGCTACTCGTCCTCGGGGCGGCCGCGGCGCAGGGGGATGTCGGCCTTGAGCATGTCGCTCGACTCGCCGCGCATGATCGCCACCTCGATCTGGTCGGGGTCCACCGAGGGCAGGTAGCGAGCGAGCACGGCGGCGATGTCGATCTTCATCTGCTCCTTCATCTCGGGGGTGAGCTTGTAGCGGTCGTCCACGAGCACGGCGGCGAGGCGCTCCCTGGCCACGGTGCCGCTGCGCTCGCGCCGCCCGAAGAGACTATCGAGAAAGCCCACGGCAGGCTCCTTTCGCTAGGGGCGGCGCCGCCCGAACATGCCCATCAGCCGCTCGAGCACGCCCGGCTGGTCGGTGAGTGCCGGGAAGGGCACCTCCTCGCCGTGGAGGCGTCTGGCGATATTGAGGAAAGCCTTGCCGGCGAGGGAGCCCTGGTCGTAGACGGCGGCCTCGCCGCGGTTGGTCGAGGTGACGATCGTCTCGTCGTCGGGCACGATGCCGACCAGGTTGATCGCCAGCAGCTCGAGCACATCGTCAACCGAGAGCATCTCGCCGCGGTTGACCAGGCGAGGCTTGATCCGGTTGACGATCAGGCTGGGGGGGCCCTTCTCGGCGGCCTCGACCAGGCCGACGATGCGGTCGGCGTCGCGCACGGCCGAGACCTCGGGGGTGGTGACGATGATCACCTCGTCGGCGCCGGAGATAGCGTTGCGGAAGCCGCCCTCGATCCCGGCGGGGCTGTCGATCAGCACGAAGTCGAACTCGGCGCGCAACTGGTTAGTCAGCTCGGCCATCTGGCCGGGGCTCACGGCGTCCTTGTCGCGGGTCTGGGCGGCCGGCAGCAGGCACAGCTCGGGCAGGCGCTTGTCCTTGATCAGGGCCTGGCGCAGGCGGGCCCGGCCCTCGACCACGTCCACCAGGTCGTAGACGATGCGGTTCTCGAGGCCCATCACCACATCGAGGTTGCGCAGGCCGATGTCGGCGTCGATCACGACGACCCTGCTGCCGCGCATGGCCAGGGCCGTGCCGAGGTTGGCCGTCGTGGTCGTCTTGCCCACGCCGCCCTTGCCGGAGGTGATTGTGATCACACGGGCCATAGCAGCTCCGTTGGGGCGCGGCGGGGGCCGCGCCTACTTCTTATAGGCTTCCCAGGGCTCGACGACGATCTGGCCGCCCTCGACGCGGGCCACCTCGGGCGGGGTGTGGGCGGCGCCCGACCCCTTGGGGCCGGCCGCGATCTGGCCGGCGATGCGCAGCTGGGTGGGGCGCAGCTCGACGGCGCAGACCACCGCCCCCTCGTCGCCGAGGGCCCCGGCGTGGACGAAGCCGCGCAGGCGGCCCCAGACCACCACGCTGCCGCCGGCGATCAGCTCGCCGCCGGGGTTGACGTCGCCGATCAGGGTGATGTGGCCGCTGTGGCGCACCACCTGGCCCGAGCGCACCGTGCGCGTGAGCAGCACGGCCTCGCCAT
>DAOLDO010000536.1:0-5009 GCA_035327325.1 Chloroflexaceae bacterium
CTGGGTCGCCAGCCAGAGGGCGGCAATGACCAGACCGTCCTCGAACAGGCTGGCGGCCAGGTTGGACAGGGGTTCGGGTGAGGTGTTGATGGCCGCGCGCGTGGTGGACTTGGCGACCTGACTGCTGGCGGCCAGCGTGCCCCCCATGAGCGCGGCCACCAGGGCCAGGGCGCCGAGGCCCCCGGTCACCAGGGCGCGGCGGCCGCGGTCGGGGGCGGGGCGGCGGGACGAGCCCGGCGCGGGCCGGGCCGCGGCCTCGGCCTCGGCGAGCAGGGCCGCGCTGTCTTTGTAGAAGGGGTTGAGCTGCTGGATCTCGCGCAGGGTCGCCGCCGCCTGCACCGCCCGGCCGGCGGCCAGGTGGGCCCTGGCCTGCTCGTACAGCTCGGCCAGGTGGTCGCGCGGCGGCGTGGGAGCCGCCGGGGGGGGGCGCTGGGCCGGCCTGGCCGCGGCCTGCGGCCCGGCCGCGAGGGTGCGGTTGTAAGCCGTGCGCGCCGCGAAGTCGCTCAGGACGGCGTAGGCCTCGTTGATGAGCTGGGCCCGGCGGCTGGCGTAGGCCTGCTCGTCGGCGGGCGCGCCGGCGTAGCGGTCGGGGTGGAAGCGGGCCATCTGCTGCCTGTAGGCCCGCTTGATCTCGTCTGCCGTGGCGCTCCGGCCGACGCCGAGGAGGCTGTAGTGGTCGAGCTGCTCGAAATCGTCCATGCCCGCTTGCTCAGGCAGCCCTGCCGCGCCGCAGGACGCACCGCTCAGACGTAGGTCAACCCGCGCATTATAGCATGGCGGTCCAGCCCTTTTGACATGTCCGGCGCATCCCGCTACCATGCCGGAAAGCGGCCCGAAGGAGGCGACCATGGCCTACTGGATCCTCAAGACCGAGCCCGACGCCTACAGCTACGAGGACCTGGCCCGCGACGGCGCGACCGTGTGGGACGGGGTGAGCAACAACGCGGCCCTGCTGCACCTGCGCGCCATGGCCCCGGGCGACCAGGCCCTGATCTACCACACCGGCGACGAGCGCCGCGCCGTGGGCCTCGCCGAGGTGGCCAGCGCCCCCTACCCCGACCCGCAGCTCGACGACCCGAAGCTGGTGGTCGTGGACGTGCGCCCGCTGGAGCCTTTGCCCCGGCCGGTCGAGCTCGCCGCCGTCAAGGCCGACCCCTTCTTCGCCGACTTCGCCCTGGTGCGCCAGGGTCGCCTCTCGGTGGTCCCCGTGAGCGCCGAGCAGTGGGCCAGGCTCATGGCCATGGCCGGCCTCGCGTAACGCGGCGACAACGTCCGTTGTCGTGAGACAACCACGCGCCCATACGGCGGCGAGAAGTGGTATAGTAGCGCACAGCCCGCCGACACCCTGATAGACGCACAGCCGCGCGAGGTGCTGCGATGGATGCAGCCACGATCCTGGTCGTAGACGATGAGCAGCCCATCGTCGATCTCGTCGCCAGCTACCTCACAGCCGAGGGCTACGCCGTGCACCGGGCCTTCGACGGCCCCTCGGCCCTCTCGCTGGCCCGGGCGATCAAGCCCGACCTGGTGATCCTCGACGTGATGCTGCCCGGCCTCGACGGCGTCGAGGTCTGCCGGCGCCTGCACCAGGAGACGGCCGTCTACGTGCTGATGCTCACCGCCCGCGCCGACGAGGTGGACAAGCTGATCGGCCTGTCGGTCGGCGCCGACGACTACATGACCAAGCCCTTCAGCCCGCGCGAGCTGGTGGCCAGGGTCAAGGCG
Source organism: Chloroflexaceae bacterium (assembly GCA_035327325.1). Taxonomy (GTDB): domain Bacteria; phylum Chloroflexota; class Chloroflexia; order Chloroflexales; family Chloroflexaceae; genus CAIWXH01. The sequence continues at coordinate 1,726 of DAOLDO010000536.1, forward strand.
ATCATGCGGCGGGCCCGCGCCCCGCTCGAGAAGGTGAGCGAGCGCCCCGTGCTCCAGTTCGGGGCCCTGAGCATTGACCCCGAGCGCCGCGAGGTCAAGCGCCAGAGCGCGGTGATCGAGCTGACGCCGCGCGAGTTCGACCTGCTCTACGCGATGGCCAGCTACCCCGGGCGGGTCTTCACCCGCGACGAGCTGCTGCAGCGGGTCTGGGGCCCCGACTTCTCGGGCATTGACCGGGTGGTGGACGTGCACGTCGGCACCCTACGCCGCAAGCTCGAGGAGGGCGGCCCGGCCGAGGTGCCCGTGGTCCAGACCGTGCGCGGGGTGGGTTACAAGTTCGTCGGTGGCCAGCGATGAGGTGGTACAACCAGCTGCGCTGGAAGCTGTTCATCTCGCACCTGATCATCGTGGTGATCGCCGACGTGGTGCTGCTGGCCACGGCCACCTTTCTGGCCCGCATCGGCCTGGTGAACGCCGCGCCGCTCACCCTGGGCTCGGCCGCCGCCGAGACCGGCCAGCTCGACCAGGCGGCCGCCAGCGCCGCCCAGACGCCCCTGCTCCAGCAGTTCCAGACGGTGGTCCAGCAGGCCCTCTTCATCAGCGGCTTCGCCGCCCTGGCCATGGCGATCGTGGTCAGCCTGTTCGTCTCGCGGCGCATCGTCGAGCCCCTGCTGACCCTCTCGACGGTCAGCCGGCGCCTGGCCGAGGGCTTCTACCGCGAGCGCACCCGGATCTCGAGCGACGACGAGATCGCCCAGCTCTCGCAGAGCGTCAACCAGCTGGCCGACGCCCTCGACACCACCGAGCGCCGGCGCCTGGCCCTGCTCGCCGACGTGACCCACGAGCTGCGCACGCCCCTGGCCACGATCGGCGGCTACATGGAGGGCCTGCTCGACGGGGTGATCAAGCCCAGCACCCAGACCTTCAGCCTGATCCTCAACGAGACCAGCCGGCTCCAGCGCCTGATCGAGGACCTGGAGCTGCTCTCGCGGGTCGAGGCGGGCCAGCTGCCCGTGGTGGCCCGCCGCACCGACCTGGAGGAGGTGCTCGCCGGCGTGGTGGCCCAGTTCGAGCCGATCTTCGCCCACAACCAGGTCAGCCTGCTGCTCGAGGTCGAGGCCCAGCTGCCCCACGTCTGGGCCGACCCCGACCGGGTCAACCAGGTGCTGATCAACATCCTCTCGAACGCCTTTCGCTACACCCCGCCCGGCGGGCAGGTGCTGGTGCGGGCGGCCTACCACGAGCAGATGGTGGTGGTGGCGGTGCGCGACACGGGCGTGGGCATTGATGCCGAGCACCTGCCCCACGTCTTCGAGCGCTTCTACAGGGTTGACAAGTCGCGGGCCCGCCAGAGCGGCGGCAGCGGCATCGGCCTGGCCATCGCGCGGCACCTGGTCTACGCCCAGGGCGGCGAGATCTGGGCCGAGAGCGATGGCCAGGGCAAGGGGACGACCTTCTCGTTCAGCGTGCCCCTGGCGCCCGTGGTGGTCGAGGCGCCGGCGCCCGCCCAGCCAGAGGCGGTCGAGACGCCATGACCTCGGTGCTGCTGCTCGGCATCTTCCAGCTCTTCCTGATCGTGGGCGGCTCGCTGGCCGCGGCCCTCTTCATCACCGACCGGCTCTTCCCGCCGATGGAGCGCATGCGCGACAGCCGCGAGGCGCGGCGGGCCCGCGCCCCGGCCCCGGCGGCGGCCCAGACCGCGGCCCAGGCCCCCGAGAACGCGTCCGCGGCGTCGCCGGCCCCAGCTTCTTACGAGGCGCCCGCCTGGCTCGGCCCGTACTGGCGCCGCAACCTGCGCCTGATCGGCCCGCTGCTGGTGATCTGGCTGGTCAGCTTCACCGTGCCGGCCCTGCTCGCGCCCGCGCTGAACCAGGTCAGCGTGCTCACGGGCTTCCCCCTGGGCTACTACATGAGCAGCCAGGGCGCGGTGATCGTCTTCATCGCGCTCACCCTGGTCTACGCCTGGCGCATGCGCCGCCTCGACCAGCGCTACGGACTCGACCCGACGGCGAGCCCGCAGCAGCGCCACGAGCGCCTGCGCCTGTACGTAATCTTCACGGGCTTCGGCATCGCGTTCGTGGCCCTGGTGGCCCTGGTGGGCACCCTCGAGGCGATCTACGCCATCCCGCCCGCGGCGATCGGCTGGCTGTTCATGATCGTTACCGTGGGCGTCTACGCCGTGATCGGGCTGCGGGCGCGCACCGGGCAGGTGGACGAGTACTACGTCGCGGGCCGGCGCGTTCCGGCGCCGCTCAACGGCCTGGCGATCAGCGCCGACTGGATGAGCGCCGCCTCGTTCATCTCGATGGCCGGGGCCCTCTACCTGCTCGGCTTCGACGGGCTGGCCTACATCACCGGCTGGACGGGCGGCTACGTGCTGCTGGTGCTGCTGCTCAGCCCCTACCTGCGCAAGTTCGGCCAGTTCACCATCCCCGACTTCATCGGCGCCCGCTACCCCGGGGCCGCCAGCCGGATCATCGGCGCCCTGATCGCGATCCTGATCAGCTTCACCTACCTCACGGCCCAGGTCACCGGCATCGGCATCATCATGAGCCGCTTCCTCGGGCTCAACTACGCCCTGGGCGTGATCGTCGGCCTCTCGGCCGTGCTGCTCTGCTCGTTCCTCGGCGGCATGAAGGCGATCACCTGGACCCAGTGCGTGCAGGGTATCATCCTGGTGGTGGCCTACCTGGTGCCCGTCACCTGGCTCTCGCTCAAGCTCACCGGCGTGCCCATCCCCCAGCTGATGTACGGCGAGGCCCTGCGCAACATCGTGGCGCTCGAGCAGGCCCAGGGCATCACGCCCAGCTACGTCGAGCCGTTCAACGACTGGTCGCCCGTCAACTTCATCGCCCTGGCCCTCTGCCTGATGCTCGGCACCGCCGGCATGCCCCACATCCTGGTGCGCTTCTACACCGTGCCCAGCGTGCGCGAGAGCCGCAGCAGCGTGAGCTGGGCCCTGGTCTGGATCGCCGTGCTCTACCTGACGGCGCCGGCCTACGCGGCCTTCTCGCGCTGGGAGATCCTGCAGGACATCGTCGGTCGCCCCACCGATGATCTGCCCGCCTGGGCCGCCAACTGGGCCGAGACCGGCCTGCTCACCATCGCCGAGACGCCCGAGGAGGGCGGCAACGGCGACGGGCTGCTCCAGTACGAGGAGCTGCGCATTGACCAGGACCTGATCGTGCTGGCGACGCCCGAGATCGCGGGCCTGCCGGCGACGGTGGTGGCCCTGGTGGCGGCGGGCGGCCTGGCCGCGGCCCTCTCCACCGCCGACGGCCTGC
>DAOLDO010000537.1:0-5001 GCA_035327325.1 Chloroflexaceae bacterium
GCCGCGCAGCGGCGGGGGTGAGGTATGCGGTGTCGCCAGCAGGAGTTGGTATTAACCTTCGAATATATTACCTGGATAGCCTTATACTGCGCCTGGAAATTGCCAGCCAATAAGTTAACAAAGCGGTAATCTAATAAATCGACTCTATATATCTAAAACCGATGCATTCCCATGTCTAGGACGAAGTAACTTTAGTGAATTATGGCAATATTGGTCACTTTTGCTTGGCGTCATACATTTGAGATTTATGATTAACGTCGCTCTTGATGCTAATAAGTCTTCTTGGTATCGATGGCTCCTCATCGGTGGTGCGCTGCTCGCGCTCGTTGGTGTGCTGTGTTGTGGATTGTCAGTGTTTGGAGGAATTCAGCTGTTTCAGGGCCTGCAAGTGGAGCGCGATGCTATCCAGCCAACCCTACAAGCTTTCCTCGAGGCTGGTGAGCGCAATGATTCAGCCGCCGCCATGGCGCTCTTCGCCGGCGGTGCTGCGGCACAGGTCTCCGGTGACGACCTCGCCTGCCTGTTCTTGGAGCGCCCTGAGCTTTTCGCCGGCTTTCGCGACGTGACGATAGAGACAATGAATGTGACTCTTGGCACCGCGGGAACGGTCGGCAGGGTCGAGGGGCGCGTGACCTATGCAGATGAAGGATCGCAGCGGCCCTACACGGCGACGCTCAGGAAGGGGACGCGTGGAAACTCGTGAGCATCCAGTTCCCTGATGGCGTAGGGCAGTAGGGCAAGAGTCGGCGCTGACCTTTGTAGATGAACCTTACAAACCGACGTGGGCAGCGGCGTTTTCAGCGAAGAGCGAGGCGTCACGGATGTAGCGACGCAGGGTGCGCATAGCGCGCCACCATAAGCCAGCGACGAACCGCATGTACAGGGCAGGTCGCGTGGTCAGCGCCGTAGGGGATGCCCTTGGCGTAGCCCTCGCCCTCCTGGTCGGTCTTGGAGCGACGTACTATGACGATCAGCCCCTCGTCCACCCAGGCGAGGTCGGCGATCTGGAGCGCCACAAGCTCGCTCCGGCGAAAGGCGCCGGCAAAGCCGAGCAGGAGCACGGCGCGCGACTGGATGCCGCGCCGGTCGTTCGGCAGGGCTGTGACGATCTGGCGGAGCAGTTCGACGGTGAGGGGCACCTTCGGCTGAGGCGCAACACCCTTGGTGCGGCGCAGACCGCGCAGGGTGACGATCACCTCCGGGTCGTCGGTCGGGTCAGCGGCCCGCGCCTGGCGGTGGTGAAAGGCAATGCCACGAAGCCGGCGGTCAATCGTCGCCATCGAGAGCGTCTCGGCGAGGCTCACGACGTAGCAGAGGATGGTTTCCGGGGTGGCGGGCAGCGGCCGGCGCTGCTGGGTGGTGCACCAGGCCGAGAAGAGCTTCCAGTCGCTGGCGTAGGCGGCGTGGGTGTTGGCGGAGTAACTGTGGGCGGCGTAGGCGCGGGCTTGGGCGAGGGTGGTGTCGAGGCCAGTCATGGGGGTCTCCTGCACGAGAGTCGGCGCCTGCACGACCATCGCGGTTGGGCGCTTCGGGCGTATCCTACCCTGCCAACCACCCTTGCGCAGGCTATAATGGTGCCATCTTGTCCTGGTACACCAGAGAGGTACTGATGAGCGCACAGCCCGACATCGATCAGCTCTACGAGCAGCAGATCAAAGCCTTGCCCCGCGCGGCTCGGCTGCGGCTCCTCGCCCGGATTGCCGATGACCTTGTGGAAACTGCTGGCGACGACGAGCAGCCGTTGAGCCTGCTCGACCTTGAGGGCGTCGGCGCTGAGGTCTGGCAGGGCGTGGACCCGAAGACGTACATCGCCGCCGAGCGCGACAGCTGGGACCGGCCGTGATCAAGCTGGACGACGCGCTCGTGGGCGTCCAGCACCTGGGGCTCGACACGGCGCCGTTCATCTACTTTGTCGAACGCAACCCCGGCTACGTCAACCTGGTGCGTGAGGTCGTGCGCCGGATCAGCACGGGCGCGCTGCGCGGGCATACATCGGTCATCACCCTCACGGAAGTCCTTGTGCAGCCCCTCCGCCTCGGGCAGACCGCACTCGCCCAGCGCTACCGGCGTTTTCTCTCCCGCAGCCAGAACCTGTCGCTCGAGGCCATCACGGCAGGTGCCGCTGAGCAGGCTGCCGAGCTTCGGGCGCGCTATGGGCTGCGAACACCTGATGCCCTTCAGATCGCCGCAGCGCTTGGAGCAGGCTGCACCGCCTTGCTCACGAACGACGTGCAGCTCCAACGGGTAGCGGAGATTCGCGTTCTTGTGCTTGACGAGCTGGAGCTATAGGGGCTGCCAGGGCACTGTCCCATACCGCGCGGTATGGGACGATGGCGATTAGTCAAGCAAGGTTTTGAGCGTTTGTAATGCGGCGGACGTGCTATACTGTGGGTGCCCTGGAAGTATTCAGAGGAGCACGGTATGGCACGCTGGTTCAACGTTGCCGGCCCCTGCCGGCCCGATATTCACTATATGCTCCCGGCGACCGAGCGTCTGCCGGACGTGATGCGGCTGATCAGTCAGCAGAGCTACTTCGTGCTCCACGCCCCGCGCCAGACGGGCAAGACCACGGCGATGCTGAGCCTTGCTCAGGAACTCATGGCTGGGAGCCAGTACCTCGCGGCTCTCGTTTCAGTAGAGGCAGGTGCACCATTCGGCGATGATATCGAGGGTGCTGAGTTAGCAATCCTTGGGGCGTGGCAGAGTGCTCTGCGCAGCCGCTTACCTGCAACCTTGCAGCCACCATCCTGGCCGGACGCGACGCCAGGGGCACGGCTTCGCGAAGCATTGCGGGCTTGGGCTGCCGTGGCGTCAAGGCCGCTCGTTCTGTTTCTTGATGAGATCGATGCGCTCCAAGGGGCAGCGCTTCTGTCTGTGCTTCGTCAGCTGCGCGACGGTTTTGCTGATCGACCACAAGGAGCCCCTTCGGCACTGGCGCTCATTGGCCTTCGAGACGTGCGCGACTACAAGGTGGCCTCGGGTGGGAGCGAGCGGCTCACCACCGCCAGCCCGTTCAACATCAAGGTCGAGTCGCTCACGCTACGCGACTTCACGCCGGCGGAGGTGGCCGACCTGTACGCCCAGCACACCGCCGACACGGGTCAGGGGTTTACCCCGGCCGCGCTCGCCCGTGCCTTCGAGCTCACCCAGGGCCAGCCCTGGCTGGTCAATGCCCTCGCCCGCCAAGCCGTGGAGGTCATCGCGCCCGACCCGGCCGTCCCGATTGACGTGGCTCAGGTCGATGCGGCGAGAGACCGGCTGATCCAGCGCCAGGACACGCACCTGGACAGCCTGGCTGAGCGCCTGCGCGAGCCACGGGTGCGCGCCGTGATCGAGCCGCTCCTTGCCGGCACGGTGCCAGGCGAGTTGCCCGCCGACGACGTGCAGTTCGTTCAGGACCTCGGGCTGGTGCGCATGGACCCCCAGGCCGGCCTCGTGATCGCCAACCCAATCTATGCCGCGGTGATCCCGCGCACGCTGACGACGACGACGCGGGCCTTCCTGCCGGCAACGACACCGGTTTGGCTGACGCCTGAGGGGGTTCTTGACCCTGAGCGCCTGCGCGAAGCGTTTCTGGGCTTCTGGCGGCGCCACGGGCAGCCGCTCCTTGGCACGACGGCGTACCACGAGATCGCGCCCCACCTGGTGCTGATGGCGTTCCTGGACCGCGTGGCGAACGGCGGTGGGCGGGTGGAGCGAGAGAGCGCCGTCGGCCGCGGGCGCCTCGACTTGCGCCTGGAGTACGGCGATGTCGTGCTGCCGATGGAGGTGAAGGTCTGGCGCGACGGCGAGGGCGACCCGCGTGACGAAGGGTTGACCCAGCTCGAGGGCTACCTTCAGGGGCTCGGTGTGGCGACAGGGTGGCTGGTAATCTTTGACCAGCGGCGAGGTCGTCCCCCGATTGCCGAGCGGACCACAACCGAGGCGACAACGACCCCTGGTGGTTACCAGGTGACGGTGATACGAGCGTAAGCGCCGGCCCTGTACCTTCCCAACTGAGCCCCACTGTTCGCTACTGCCCGGTATAGTGCCACGCCCGTATTGCGCGCCCTGATACGGTTCTCAGCCTGGGGCCATGCCGGCCGTCGCCCCCGCCGGCCCCTCCCCGCGCCCGGAGGTACGGAAGCTGCTAGTGGGCCTGGGTAGCCTCAGACGATGGAGGGCCCATGGTCCCCACAGACGAAGAGCTCCTGGCGGCCCTCGCCCGCTTCGGGCACGACCGCTTCCGGCCCGGCCAGCGCCGGGTGGTGCGCGCCCTGCTGGGCGGCCGCGACGTGATGGCCCTGCTGCCGACCGGCGCCGGCAAGTCCCTGGTCTACCAGCTCGCCGCCCAGCTCCTGCCCGGCGCGACCGTAGTGGTCTCGCCCCTGCTCGCCCTGATGCGCGACCAGGTCGAGTCGCTGGCGGCGGCGGGCGTGCCGGCCGCCCTGCTCCAGGGCACGGTCTCGGCGCGAGCGCGGGACCGGGCCCTCGGCGCCGTGGCGGCGGGCGAGGCGAGGCTGCTCTACCTCACGCCCGAGCGCCTGGAGGACCCGGAGTTTCTGGGGCGCCTGCGGGCCCTCGAGGTCGCGCTCTTCGTGGTGGACGAGGCCCACTGCATCAGCGAGTGGGGCCACAGCTTCCGCCCCGCCTACCTGAGCCTGCCCGCCGCCATCGCCGCCCTGGGCCGGCCGCCGGTGCTGGCCCTCACCGCGACGGCGACGCCGTGGGTGCGCGACGAGATCGCAGGGCGGCTCGGCCTGCGCGACCCCCTGGTGGTCGTGCGCGGCGTGGACCGGCCCAACCTCTTCTTCGAGGTGCGCCGGGTCGAGGAGGAGCGCGAGGACCGCCGCGTGCTCGAGCGGCTGCTCGCCGGCCCCTGCGACGAGTACCCCGACGAGGTGTGCGCGGGGCTCACGGCGGCAATGGCGGGCAGCGGGATCATCTACACCGCCACCACCGCCGCCCCCCGCGAGACCGCGGGCTGGCTCGAGGGCTGGGGCATCCCCGCGGCCTGCTACC
>DAOLDO010000538.1:0-4999 GCA_035327325.1 Chloroflexaceae bacterium
CCCTGGTGCTGACCAGCCGCCCCGTCAGCCTGTACGACCGCTCGCTGTTCCTGGCCCACGGGCAGGACCCGGCCGCCTTCGACCTGGTGGTGGTCAAGTCGCCCCACTGCCAGCACCGCTTCTACGCGGCCTGGGCCGCGCGGCTGATCAACGTGGACGCGCCGGGCTCCACCAGCGCCAACCTGCCGACCCTCGGGCACACCCGCTGCCGGCGGCCGGTCTTCCCCCTCGACCCCGGGGTGGAGTTCGAGCCTCGGGCGCGCCACTTCAGCCGGGGCTGACACCAGAGGGCGACGCGGGCGGGGCTCCCAGCAACAGACAGGTGAGCAGGATGAAGATACGGGAGATACGGGCCTTCGGGCTGCGCGGGGGCACGCCGGAGGGCGGCTGGAGCAACGAGCTGAGCCCGGACGACTGCGTGCACACCCTGGTCGTCGTGCGCAGCGATGAGGGCCCGGTCGGCGTCGGCAGCGTCTTCACCAGCGACCGGCTCGTCCAGGCCGCCCTCGAGGTGCTCGAGCCCCTGTACCGGGGCGAGAGCGCGATCGAGCCCGAGCGGGTCAGCGAGAAGCTGCACCAGCACACCTTCTGGCAGGGTCGCGGGGGCGCCATCACCCACGCGATCAGCGGCATAGACATCGCCCTGTGGGACCTGCTCGGCAAGGCCACGGGCCAGCCGGTGGGCCGGCTGCTGGGCGGGCGCTACCGCGAGCGGGTGCGCCCCTACGCCTCGCTGCTCATGCGCGAGCCGTCCCTGCTCGCCGACGAGATCGGGCGGCTGCGCGAGCACGGCTTCCGCGCCTTCAAGATCGGCTGGGGCCCCTTCGGCCGGGTGAGCAACGCGCTGGACGAGGCCATGGTCAGCGCGGCCCGCGAGGCGGCGGGCGCCGACAGCCTGCTGATGGTGGACGCGGGCGGCAGCGACGCCCACTGGGGCAACCGCTACAAGTGGGCCCTGCGCGCCGCCCAGATGCTCGCCGCCTACGACGTCGCCTGGTTCGAGGAGCCGCTGCACCCGGACGCCCTCGACGACTACGCGCTCCTGCGCCGGGCCGCGCCCCTGCCGATCGCAGGCGGCGAGGTGCTGACCCGCCGCCAGTCCTTCGAGCCCTGGCTGCGCGCCGGCGCCTTCGACATCGTGCAGCCCGACGTGACCAAGGTGGGCGGGCTCAGCGAGGAGCGGCGCATCGCCTGGATGGCCCAGGCCCACGGGGCGCGCTTCATCCCCCACGGCTGGAACACCGCCGTCGGGCTGGCCGCCGACCTGCAGCTGGCCGCCGCCTTCGCCGACACCGACCTGGTCGAGTACTGCGTCGGCTCGCCCTACATAGATCGACTCGCCCTCGGCGGGTGGAGCCTGGACGCCGACGGCATGCTCGCCATCCCCGCGGCCCCGGGCCTGGGGCTGCGGCTCGACCCCGAGGCGGCCGCCCACTACGCGGGGCAGCCGGCCCTCGCCGAACTGCTGGCCGAGGGGTAGGGCGGCGCCCGCCGCAAGGGTCTAGTACTCTGGGCCGGAAGGCTGCACGGAGTCGGGACCAACGACCAACGACCAACGACCAGGGCCGGACAGCGGCCGGAGCGGTTGGTCCTTGGTCCTTCGTCCTTGGTCTAACCCGGTAGGGACGTTCGGCAAGCTGTGCTAGCCCTCCTGCTGGCCCACCGTGCGCGAGAGGTCGCGCGTGTCGTAGTAGCCGCGGAAGAGCTCGATCTTGCCGTCGTCGTCGAAGACGAGCAGCGTGACCCCGTCGTAGTCCAGCGGCTCGCCGCGCGCGTCCACGCCCCTGGTGGTCCAGAACAGGCCGGCGGCCCGCTCGCTGCTGGTGAGCTCGAAGAACTCGGTCCGGGCCTCGCGGAAGGTATCCTGGTAAGCCTGCCAGAACGCCCGCGCGCCGTCGGGCCCGCTGCGCTCCTCGTCGGTGTGGCTGAGGGCCGCGTTGAGCAGCCGTGCCCGCGGGCCGAAGCGCTCGACCATGCGCTCGAGGGCGCCCTCGTCGCGCCGCTCGACGGCGCGCAGGGCCTCGGCGAACTCCTGGCCGAGCTGGTAGGTGCGCTGACTATCCACGTGTGCTCCTCTCGCTCCTTAAGCTGTCATGACGCCAGCCTCATCGCGAGCAAGGGCTGTGCCGCAGACGCGGGCCGGCCCGGAGCGAGCCGAGCCCCGGTTGCGAAACGACAACCGAAGGTGGGCGAATCTGGCGCCAGGGCGGGCGCAATGGTCGTACCATGATCTGGAACCTATAATTGTGTGAGCGGGTGCGCAGGGAACTCAGACGCGCCCAGGGTCAGGACACCACTATGCCGCGTGGATCGCGAGGACGAGTGATCACCTTTCAGGGGGGCGCCGGCGCCGCCGGGTCGGCGGCGAGGCCGAGCGACCTCGAGGCCTTCGCGCGCGCCCTCGAGGCTCTGACCCGGATCGCCTACGAGGCCGAGTCGGTGCCCGTGGGCCTCGCCGGCGCCCTCGACGCCATCTGCACGGCGATGGGCTGGCCCGTGGGACATGTCTACCACCTGGCCGACGCCGAGGGCAGAGTCCTCATCTCGGCGGACCTCTGGCACCTCGAGGCGCCCGAGCGCTTCGCCGCCTTCCAGGAGGCGTCGGTGCTCACCACCTTCCGCCCGGGGCGGGGCCTGGTGGGCCAGGTGATGGCCCAGGGCCGCCCCCGGGTGAGCCCAGACGTCACCCGCGACCGGCGCTTCCTGCGGCGCCACGCGGCCGAGGCGACCGGCGTGCGCGCCTGGTTCGCCTTCCCCGTCTTCGCCGACGAGCGCGTCGTCGCCGTGTGCGAGTTCTTCACCACCGAGCGGGTGGCCCTCGACCCGGCCCTCGCCGGGCTGCTCAGCGGCGCGGGTCTCGCCCTCGGGCGCCTGTACGAGCGCGACCGCTGGCGCGCCGAGCGCGAGCTGCTCCTCAGTCGGCTGTCGTCCCGCGCCCCGGGCCACGCCGACGAGCGCCAGGCCCTCAGCGCCATGGCGGGGGCGCTCGCCCACGAGCTGAACTCGCCCCTCTTCTCGGCCAGGGCCGGCCTGGCCCTGCTCGCCGCCGAGCGCCCCGACGACCCCCTCGTCGCCGGCGCCCGCGACGACCTCGCCCGTATCGCCGCCGTCCTCGAGACCCTCCATGACCTGGCCCAGGAGGCGCCCATCGGCCAGCGCCTGGCCCAGATCGTCGGGCCGCCCACAGCCTGAGCCCCCGTCCAAGCACCGCAAGGGGCGCCGCGACCCGAGTGTCGCGGCGCCCCTCGGCGTTTCCGGCCCTGTCGGCCAGCCCGGCCCCGGGCGCCAGAAGGGGCGGGCGACCTGTGTCGCGCCGCCCCTCCTCGTCACCGACCTCAGCGCCGGGCCCTCGCGCCTAGTTCTTGGGGTCGCCGTCGCCGGCCTGGAAGAGGCCGAGGGCGCCGCGCCCGACGAAGTTGAAGGCGTGGGTCACGATGGGGTACAGCCCGTCCTCGGCGAACTCGAACTCCACGATCGCGCCCTGGGAGGGGGCCAGGTCCACCGCCTGGGAGCCCCAGTTGCCCTCGTTGCCGCGCTCGAGCTTCACGCCCTCCTTGATCACCGTGTCGAAGATGGTGCCGACGATGTGGAAGGCGCTGTCCACGCTGGGGCCGGCGTTGAGCACGTACACGCGCACCCGCTCGCCCGTCTCGACCTTGATCGGCGCGTCCTTGTACTGGTTGGCGACGCCGTTGAAGAAGACGAAGTCGGGGGAGGGCGCGGCCTCGGCGGCCTTGGCCAGGCTGCTCACCTCGCCCTGCGGGCCGAGGTACCACTCGCTCTGGACCAGGGCGAACTCCTTGTCCACGGGGGGCAGGCCCGCGGCGGGCTCGACGATCACCATCCCGTACATCCCATTGGCGATGTGGTGCAGGGCGGGGGCCGTGCCGCAGTGGTACATCCACACGCCGGCGTAGTTCGCCTTCCACTCGTAGACCTTGTCCTCGCCGGGCATGATGTCGGTCATCTCGTCGTTGTGGGCGACCATGCTCGAGTGGAAGTCAACCGAGTGGGGCAGCTCGCTGCCGGCGGGGTTCTTGAGGTGGATGCGGACGGTGTCGCCGACCTTGACGCGGATCACGGGCCCGGGCACGGTGCCGCCGAAGGTCCAGACCTTCTGGACGAAGCCGGGGGCGACGACCATCTCCTTCTCGATCGTCTCCAGGACGATGTCGTGGACGGTGCCGGCGAGCAACTCGGGCGCGGTCGGGTCGAAGGTCACGGGGGCGGGGGCGTTGGGGTCGGCCTCGACCGAGGTGGCGGCGGGGGCGCCGCTGTGGCCGTCGTGGTCGGCGGCGGGCGCGGCCTGGCCCTCGACCAGGACCTGGCCGACCATGCCGGCGTCCTTGTGGCCGGCGATGGCGCAGATGAAGCCCATGCCGCCCTCGGGGATGGTCACCTCGCCCTCGGCCGTGGCGCCGGGGTTGGCCACAATGCGCGTGCCGTCGTCGAAGGTGATGTCGTGGGGCAGGGCGCCGTCGTTGACCAGCCGCACCGCGTAGCGACCGGGCTTGGCGACGGTGACCTTGGCCGGCTCGAAGCCCATCTCGAAGCCCCGGAACTCGAGGGTGTCGAGGACGGCCGCGGGCGCGGGGGCCGGTTGCTCGGCGGCGGGGGCGGCGGCGACGGGGGCGGCGACGGCGACGGGGGCGGCCGGGGCCGCGACTGCCACGCCATCAATGGGGCGGGCCGTGCGCAGCACCGGGGGGGTGTCGCTGCAGGCGCTCAGTCCTGTGGCCAGGACGATGGCCGCCGCGAAGGCGGCCGCGCGGGTGGCGAGCTGTCGCGTACACATAGGGTCTGCTCCTTTAATGCTCTCGCCGGCGGCGGTGGTGCTGGCCGGCGGCTTGTTCGTGATGACCCCAGGGTACGGCAGGGCTGAAGCGACGTATGTGCGAAATATCACAGGGCGCCGGGACGCCCAGATTGTTGTGAAACGGTAACTGGCGAGGCGGGGGGGGGGTCAAGGGGGGGGGGGGCGCCCCCCCCCGGCGCCGGG
>DAOLDO010000539.1:0-4971 GCA_035327325.1 Chloroflexaceae bacterium
GAGCGCGCCCCCGAAGTGGCGCAGCAGCGGCTCGCCCACCTGCACCTCCGGGTGCGCGTCCGCCAGGTCCGTGGTCTTGATCGTCACGCTGCTCCTCCTTGTGGCTCAGGCGCGGTGGCGCTCCATCCAGGCGACGGCGTAGTCTACCAGCGGGGCCTGGGGCAGAAGGCGCCCCTCCCCCGCCCCGACCGGGCCGCGGCGCTCGAGGCCGGTGTCGGCGGCGAAGTCGGCGCCGATCCGCTCGAAGTCGCTGTCGTCCCAGTCCACGTCCTCGAAGCTGACCCAGCGGCGTTCCCCGTCTACCAGCACGGGCGCGCCCGTGGTGATCCGCCTGCGCCCCGGCAGCGCGGCCCGGTACTCGGCCATGTGCAGCGAGGTGTTGTTGCCGTGGCCGACGCCGAGCAGCAGCACGTGGCCGCCGAGCTCGTAGATCCTGGCGAGCGGCGAGCCCTCGCCGAGGCAGATCTCGAGGCGGTGGCCGGCGGTGACGGCCCCGGCGTGGCGGCCCCAGGCCGCGAACGAGACCTGCGGGTGGGCGCTGCGCGCCACGCCCGGCATGCGCCTGAAGGTCTCGGCGACGGCGCCCATCTTGCGCGTCGGGGTGACGTCGGGGTCGTAGGCGGGCATGTGCTCGCGGATCACGGGCCACCAGTGGGGCGGCACGGGCGGCGCCACCCAGCCCGCTGGATCGGAGAGGTCGGCGCTGTGGGCCGGCATGACCAGGGTGCCCCCGGGGCCGAGGGCGGCCTGCAGCGCCTGGACTACGGCGACGGCGCCGCCACAGACCCAGCCGAGGCGGCTCATGCTACAGTGGACGAGCAGGGTCATGCCGGCGGTCACGCCCAGGGCGCGCAGGTCGTCGCGCAGCGAGGCGACGGTGGCCGGCAAATCGGGGAGCTTGGCGCTGCGCTCGGGCATGGGCATGGGCACATCTCCACTCGGCTGGTCGCGAGTGGCCCCATGCTACAATATCTGGCGCCGGTTGCGAGCAGCGCGGGGGCAACCATGGAGCTGACGGTGAGCGACCTCGACGAGACCTGGCAGGCGGCGGTGGTGGCCTACCTGCGGCGCTGGCCCTACCGCAACGCCATCCCCCTCTCGAACGTGACCCAGCTGCGGCAGCGCTGCGACGTGGTGCTGGCCCACAGCCGCGGCCAGGTGGTCGGCGTCGCCTCACACTACCGCGACCTGCCGTTCCCCGGCCTGGCCTTCGCGGTGGACCTCGACCAGGCCCTGCCGCCGCTGCTCGCGGCCCTGGCGGAACGCGTGCCGGCCCTGCGCGCGACGACTCTGGGCACCGTCATCCCCGAGCGCCGGGCGCGCCAGCTGGCCTCCGCGGCCCGGGTCGAGGCGCTCGAGGTCGAGTACCAGATGGTCGCCGAGCCCGAAACACTGCGGCGCCACAGCTCGCCCATGGTGCGGCGGCTGCGCGACGAGGATCTGCCGGCCATGGGTGAGCTCGCGGCCGCCGGCGGCCTGATGGCCTGGCGCCCCGAGGTTCTGGGCCACGGCCCGGCCTTCGGCGCCTTCGACGAGGACCGGCTGGTGGCGATGGCGGCCACCCACTTCGCCACCCCCGACGTGATCGAGATCGGCAATATTGTGACCCACCCGGCCTACAGGCGGCGCGGCCTGGCCAGGGCCTGCACCAGCGCCCTGGCCGACGCCTGCTTCGGGCTGGCGCCCCGCGTCTACCTGATGGTCATGGCCGAGAACGAGGGCGCCTTCGCCGCCTACAGAGGGCTCGGCTTCTGGCCCGCCGAGCGCTTCGTCTTCGCGCGCTTCAGACTCCCGTAGGATTCCTACAGGGCCGGCCGGCGCTCGTAGAACCTGGTGGCCTGCTCGTAGGCGTGGGCGATCTGGAGCACGCCGAGTTCGTCGCGCGGGCGGCCGACGATCTGCAGGCCCACCGGCAGGCCCTCGGGCGTGAAGCCCGCCGGCACGGCGATCGAGGGCTGCAACGTCACCGTGATCCAGTAGCACGAGCGCATCCACTCGAGGTAGTTCGCGAGCCGCGCGCCGTTGATCTCGGTCACGTAGGGCTGCTCGACTGGGAAGGGCGGCACCTGGCTCACGGGGAGCACGAGGGCGTCGTAGCGGCTGAAGAAGGCGCGCATCCGGGCGAGCAGCTCGCTCTGGAGGCGCATGGCCCGCCCCACGTCGGGGCCCGTCAGGCGCCGGCCAACCTCGATGTTCCAGACCACCGTGTCCTTGAGCTGGTCGCGGTGGTGGTCCAGCAGCTCGCCGTAGCCCAGCTCGAAGCGCAGGGCGCGCAGCGTGCCGAAGATCTCGTCGGCGCCCGTGAAGTCGGGCGCGGCCTCCTCGACGGCGCAGCCGAGGGCCGCGAAATCGTCCCGCCTGGCCGCGAAGACGTCGGCCACCCGCGGGTCCACCGGCAGCCCGCCCAGGTCGGGGCTCCAGGCGACGCGCAGGCCCCGCAGGTCGCGCTCGAGCGGGCCGGCGAAGCACGACCCCGGCTCGCCGAGGGCAAGGGGCGCCCGCGGGTCGGGACCGGCCATGGCCGAGAGCATGAGCGCGACATCGGCCACGGTGCGGGCCATGGGCCCGTCCACCGAGAGGGGGATGAAGGGCGCCCGGTCGGGCCAGACCGGCACGCGCCCGGGGGTGGTGCGGAAGCCGACCACGTTGTTGAAGCCGGCGGGATTGCGCAGGCTGCCGCCCAGGTCCGAGCCGTCGGCGATGGGCACCATGCCGCAGGCGAGGGCGACGGCGGCGCCGCCGCTGCTGCCGCCGCAGGTCTTGCTCGGGTCGTAGGGGTTGCGCGTGGCCCCGAAGACCTGGTTGAAGGTCTGCGAGCCGGCGCCGAACTCGGGGGTGTTGGTCTTGCCGACGGCGATGGCGCCGGCCCTGCGCAGGCGCTCGACGGTCAGGCAGTCGAAGGCGGGCACGTAGTCGTCGAAGATCGGCGAGCCGTAGGTCGTGCGCACGCCGCGAGTCTCGTTCAGGTCCTTGTGGGCCACGGGCAGCCCGAACAGGGGCGCCTCGGCGGGCGCCGGGGCGGCGCCGTGGGCGAGGGCCTCGTCGGCCGCGGCCGCCGCGGCGAGGGCCTGCTCGGGCAGGCAGGTCACGATGGCGTTGACCGTGGGGTTCACGCGCTCGATGCGGTCGAGGTGGGCCGCCATTACCTCCCTGCAAGAGAGGGCGCGCGCTCTGATACGGGCCGCCAGCTCGGTCGCGGTCATGGCGCAGATCTCGTCGGACATGGCATATTCCTTGACAGAGGGGGCTCACCCCATGATACAGCAGTTTCGGCGCGCCGGACGGTGCTATACTGGGAGCAGATCGGGCGCCCGGAGGCGCGCTTTGGTGAGCAACGGCGCTGCGCGAAGGAGGGTATGCCTACCACACACGACGGCCTGCTGATCTACGGGGCCAACGGCTACACGGGCAAGCTGGTGGCCCGCCGCGCCGTCGAGCGTGGCCTGCGCCCGACCCTGGCGGGCCGAAGCGCCGAGGGCGTGGCCGCCGTCGCTAGGCGCCTCGGCCTCCCCTCGGTCGCGGTGAGCCTGGACGACGGCCCAGGGCTCGACGCCGCCCTCGAGGGGCACGCCCTGGTCATCCACTGCGCCGGCCCCTTCAGGTACACCAGCCGGCCAATGGCCTCGGCCTGTCTGCGTGGGGGCGTGCACTACCTCGATATCACGGGCGAGATCGGCGTCTTCGAGGACCTGGCTCGGCACGACGCCGAGGCGCGGGCCGTCGGCGTAATGCTCTTGCCCGGGGCCGGCTTCGACGTGGTGCCCTCGGACTGCCTGGCGGCCCACCTGAAGCGGCGCCTGCCGTCCGCCACGCGCCTCGAGCTGGCCTTCCGCGGGCTGGGTGGGCTCTCGCGGGGCACCGCCCTGACCGCCCTCGAGGGCCTCGGCAGGCCGGGCGCGGTGCGCCGGGGCGGCGTGATCGTGCCCGCGCCCGTGGGCCGGCCCGCGCGCCAGGTAGACTTCGGGCGCGGCCCCGTCAGCGTGGCGGCCATCCCCTGGGGCGACGTGAGCACGGCCTACCACAGCACGGGCATCCCGGACATCACGGTCTACACCGCCGTGCCCCCGGCGCTGATCGGCCTGATGCGCCTCGGTGGCGCCCTCGGTCCGCTTATGGCCGCCCGCCCGGTACAGGATGTGCTGCGCGGGCTGGTGCGGCGCCGGGGGCCGGGCCCCGACGACGAGGCCCGCGCCCGCGGGCTCAGCCTGCTCTGGGGCGAGGCCGCCGACGACGTGGGGCGCCGGGCGGCCGCGCGGCTGCGCGCGCCCGAGGGCTACACCCTGACGGCCGCGACCGCCGTGCTGATCGCCGAGAAGGTGCTCGCCGGCCAGTGGGCCGCCGGCTTCCAGACGCCAGCCCGCGCCTACGGCCCGGATCTGATTATGGAGCTCGAGGGGGTTGAGCGTGTCGATCTTTAGGCGCCCCCGGCGCAGGCCGGCCGATACGACCGCGGCGGAGCCAGACCCGCCGCGCGAGCCGGGCGACGAGCCCGCCCCGCCCGCCGCGCCGGAGCAGCCGGGCTTATCGCTCTTCAGGCGCCCCCGCCGCAGGCCGGCCGATACGACCGCGGCGGAGCCGGACGCCCCGCGGGCGCCCGGCGACGAGCCCACCCCGCCCGCCCCGCCCGAGGCGCCCGCCGATGAGCTGACCGAGGAGCAGGCGGCCGCCGAGGCGGCCCTGGCCCGCCTCGAGGACCGCATCGGCGCCTTCACCTCCTACACCCTGGCCGCCGACTTTCTCGAACTGCGCGAGATCTATGCCGGCACCTTCGAGCGCATGAAGGAGGAGGACTGGGCCAGGCGTAGCGAGCGCCGCGCCGAGGGCTGGACGCGCCGGCAGGCCCTCGCCCACGTCGGCGCCGTGGCGACCGTCTACAACCAGGCGATCGAGGCGGGGCTGGAGGGCCGCCCGGTGAGCGTCCCCGGCTTGGAGCGGCGCGCCGACCTCAAGGCGGCCAACCTGGCCGCCCTG
>DAOLDO010000540.1:0-4963 GCA_035327325.1 Chloroflexaceae bacterium
GCTCTACGGCGCGACCCTCGACCGCGTCTACCGCTGCGCGCTGCTTGTGGCCGGCTCGCCTCGGGCCGCCGCGCGCCTCACCCGCGCCGCCTATGGCGGCCTGCCCGCCCCCGCCTCCGAGGCCGCCCTGGCGAGCGCCCTGCTCGCCCGGCCGGTCCTGGCCTGGCCCTGGCGCCCCGACCCCGCGGCCGCGGCCTACGCCGGGCTCGGGCCGGTCGAGCTGGGCGCCCTGCGCGCCGCCTTCGCCGCCGCCGCCCCCGGCGCGCGCCTCGCCCTCGGTGCTCCCCATGTGGCCGCTATTGACATAGGCGAAGCCCCCACGCCGCCGGCGCCCGCGCCTGACGCCCCCTGGCCCCGGCGCGCCGGCGACCGCCACGCCCTGCTCGCCCTGGTGGCGCGGGCCTGGGGCCTGCTGCCCGAGGGTGCCGGCTACGCCGACGTGTACGAGCAGGTCCTGCTCAGGGCTGGCGCCCTGCCGGAGGCCCAGGCCGACGCTCTACGCGCCCTGCTGCTCGCCGACACGCCCGCGGCCCAGCACTCGCGGGCTGTACGCGAGGGGCTGCGCCGCGCCGAGGTTAGCCTGGCCGCGGCCCTGCCGGCCCTCTTCGGCGGCGAGGCGCCTGAGGAGCTGCGCGCCGGCCTGGCCCGGGGCGCGGGGCCCCGTCGCCGGCTGCCTACGGTGGCCGCTGCCCGCCTCCCGCTGGTCGCCGTAGCCGTTGTCGCCGCCATCGCCCTCGCCGTGATCGCGCTGCCGCGCGGCCGGCCCGCCGCCTCGGCCGCCCTCGCGACCACACAGGACGGCGCCGCCGTCGAGCCGGCCGCCCTCGTCCAGGCCGCCCTGGCCCGCCTCGACAGCCCGGCGGGGGCGGGCGTGCGCCACGAGCGCTTCGTCGCCACCACCCCCGGCTCCGGCTGGAGCCTCGAGCGCTGGCAGGAGCTGAGCCCGCCCCACCGCTTCCGCGTCGAGGTGCGCGACGGGCAAGACCGCCTGCGCTTCGCCCTCGCCAGCGACGGGGCCGGCCTGGTGCAGCAACGCCTCGCCCGGCCCGACGGGACGCTCATCCACAACGCCGACTACGAGCTCGCGCCCGAGGAGCTTGGCGCGCTGCTGCCCACCCTGCGCCAGCAGCCCGACTCGCTGATCCTGATCGGCGGGCAGAACCCGGGCTTCAACCTCGAGCGCTACTACCTGAACCAGGCCCTCGACGCGCCTCTGCGCGACCTGGGCGCGACGTTGGCCGCCGGCCGACCCGCCCGTCTGCTCGCCTTCGAGAGCCAGGCGCCCGTCCCGCCCACCCCCGACAATACCTTCGCGGCCGCCGAGGCCCCGCCGGCCCAGGTGCTGCTCGCCCTCGACGCCGAGACCCGCGCCCTGCTCGAGGCCCGCGTGCTGCCGTCGAGCGCGGAGACCGCGGGCGAGGTGAGCCGGCCCTGGCGCGCCGAGGTTTTCGAGCTGCTGCCGCGGGCCGACGCCGACACCTTCAGGCTGCCGCCCGCCGGACGCGCCGCCGACGAGGAGCTGGTCAGCGCCCGCCTGCTCGGCGTGCCCCCCGGCGTCGCTGTCGCCCTGAGCGCCGCCACGGCGCCGCCCGGCGCGCCCCTCTACTTTCCGACCGACGGCGCCGGCGAGGGCTACGGCCTCAGGTTCGACCCAAATGACAGGTGGACCGTCCTGGTGCGCGAGACGGCCGACGAGGTCGTGCAGCTCATCCCCTTCGGCGACGGGGAGGCCAGCTTCGCCGATGGGCGCCGCTCGCCCCGGCAGGCGGGCGACCGGCCCTACGAGCTGATCTACCCCGAGTCCATGCCGCCGGGGCGCAACGTCAGCCTGGCCACCGTCTTCCTGGGCCCCGACCGCTCGAGCGGCATGCACCTGATCTACAGCCACGCCTACGCGCCCCGCCACGAGCGTGAGGCCCGTCTCGAGGCCCTGATTGAGAGCCTGGCGCCCCTTGAGGTAGGTGGGTAGCCGGTGTGAGGTGTGAGGTGTGAAATGTGAGGTGTGAAATGTGAGGTGTGAGGTGTGAGATGTGAGGCGTGAGGTTTTGTGAGCGCAGCGAGCGGCTCGCACCTCAGCTATAATACGGGGAGTGTGAGCGCACCTTCGCGAGGACTCCCCATGAGCAACAACCCCCAGGCCGTCGCGCCGCAGCGCCCGGCCGAGATGGCAAAAGCCTACGAGCACCAGCAGGTCGAGCAGCGGCTCTACGCCTGGTGGGAGCAGTGCGGCTTCTTCGCGCCCCGCCCCGACGCGCCGAAGCCGCCCTTCGTGATCTCCATCCCGCCCCCGAACGTCACCGGCGAGCTACACCTTGGCCACGCCATGTTTGTGACGATCGAGGACGTGATGATCCGCTGGCGGCGCATGCAGGGCTACCAGACCCTGTGGGTGCCCGGCACCGACCACGCCGGCATCGCCACCCAGACCCAGGTGGAGCGGCTGCTGCGCAGCGAGGGCACCTCGCGCCAGGATGTCGGTCGCGACGAGTTCCTGCGCCGCACCTGGGAGTGGAAGGAGAAGTACGGCGGCGAGATCACCAGCCAGCTGCGGCGCCTGGGCGCCAGCTGCGACTGGGCCCGCGAGCGCTTCACCCTCGACGCCGGCCTTTCACGGGCGGTCCACACCGCCTTCAAGCGGCTCTACGACGACGGCCTGATCTACCGCGGCATGTATCTGGTCAACTGGTCGCCCCGGCTCCAGACCGCCGTCTCCGACCTCGAGGTCGAGTACGAGCAGCGCAACGTCTCGATCTGGTACGTGCGCTACCCGGTGGTCAGCGAGGGCTGGTCCGGCCCGCAGGCCGAGTGGGGCACGGGCGCGTGGGCGAAGGGCGCCACGGAGTGGATCACCGTGGCGACCACCCGTCCCGAGACGATCCTGGGCGATGTGGCCGTGGCCACCGCCCCCGGCGACGAGCGCTACGCCGCCCTCGTGGGCCGCGAGGCCATGCTGCCCGCCCTGGCCCGGGCCATCCCGATCATCGCGGACGAGTATGTTGACCCCGAGTTCGGCTCGGGCGCGGTGAAGATCACGCCGGCCCACGACAAGAACGACTACGAGGTCGGCAGGCGCCACAACCTGCCGATGGTCAACATCCTCAACAAAGACGCCACGGTCAACGCCGAGGGCGGCCCCTACGCGGGGCTGGACCGCTTCGAGGCGCGCAAGGCCATGCTGGCCGACCTCGAGAAGGAGGGGCTGCTGGTCAAGACCGAGCCCCACACCATGAGCGTCGGCATCAGCCAGCGCGGCGGCGAGGTGATCGAGCCCCTGCTCTCGGAGCAGTGGTTCGTGCGCACGCGCCCCCTGGCCGACCTGGCCCTGGCCGCGGTGCGCGAGGGCCGCACGAGGATCATCCCCGAGCGCTTCGAGAAGGTCTACTACCACTGGCTCGAGAACATCGAGGACTGGTGCATCTCGCGGCAGCTCTGGTGGGGCCACCGCATCCCGGTCTGGTACATGCCCGACGGCACCATGGTCGTGCCCGACCCCGACGAGGACCCGCCGGAGGGTGCGACGCAGGACCCCGACGTGCTCGACACATGGTTCAGCTCGGGGCTGTGGCCCTTCTCGACCCTGGGCTGGCCCGCCGACACCGACGACCTGCGCACCTTCTACCCGACCAGCGTGATGGAGACGGGCTACGACATCCTCTTCTTCTGGGTGGCCCGCATGATGATGCTGGGCTGCTACCTGACCGGGGTCGAGCCCTTCCACACGATCTACCTGCACGGCCTGGTGCGCGACGAGCACGGCCGCAAGATGTCGAAGAGCTACGGCAACGTGGTCAACCCGCTCGAGGTGATGGACGCCCAGGGCACCGACGCGCTGCGCTTCACCCTGGCCACCAGTGGCACGCCGGGGCAGGACCTCAACCTGAACCCGCAGCGCATCGAGGCGGCGCGCAACTTCGCCAACAAGCTCTGGAACATCACCCGCTTCGTGATCTCGAAGCTGGGCGAGGAGCGCGAGTCGGCCTTCGAGCTGTCGCCAATGGCCCTGAGCCTGGCCGACCGCTGGATCCTCTCGCGCTACGCCCGCCTGACGATCGAGGTGGACCGCCTGATGGAGGGCTACAACTTCGGCGAGGCGGGGCGCCAGATCCACGACTTCCTGTGGGGCGAGTTCGCCGACTGGTACGTCGAGATCGCCAAGGTGCAGCTCGAGCGCGACGCCGATAGCCAGCAGGCCACCCGGGCGGTGCTCTACAGCGTGCTCGAGGGCGCGCTGCGCCTGCTCCACCCCTTCACGCCGTTCGTGACCGAGGAGCTGTGGCAGTACCTGACGGGCGACGGCTCGACGCGCAGCCACTACCCCGACGCGCCGCGCACGATCATGCTGGCCTCGTACCCCGTGGCCGAGGCCACGGTAATTGACGAGGCGGCCGAGCGCGACTGGGCCCTGGTCCAGGAGCTGATCGTCGCGATCAGGAACGCCCGCAGCGAGTACAAGGTCGAGGCGGCGCGCTGGGTCACGGCCACGGTCGCCGGCGGCGAGCGGACGGCGGCCCTGCGCTCGCAGGCCGCCCTGATCGCGCGCCTCGGCCGGGTGAAGGCCGACGAGCTGACCATCGTCGAGGCTCTGGACGAGAAGCCGCGGCAGGCCGCCTCGATCGTGCTGGGCGAGGTGGAGTGCTACCTGCCCCTGGCCGGCATGATTGACCTGGAGGCCGAGCGGGCCCGCCTGCGCAAGGAGCTCGAGGCCGCCGAGGCCGACGTGGGCCGCCGCGAGGCCAAGCTGGCCAACGAGGGCTTCACCGCCAGGGCCCCTGCCAACGTGGTCGCCCGCGAGCGCGAGGGCCTCGAGACCGCCAGGGCCGCCGCCGAGCGGCTGCGGGCGCGGCTGGGGGAGCTGTAGGGGGCGCCCCTGGCCCCGCGCCGGGCCGGGGGACAGATGGCACCTGGGTACGGGCGACCACGCCGGGTCGCCCGTGCCGGCGGATCGGCGCCCCCGGGGCCGGGC
>DAOLDO010000541.1:0-4958 GCA_035327325.1 Chloroflexaceae bacterium
CTTCGTGCAGTCGCCCGCCACCCAGGGCTGGGTGATGTGGGTCGGCGCCCTCACCGCGCTGATCGCCGGCACCGCCGCGATCGCCCAGTGGGACATCAAGCGCGTCCTGGCCTACTCGACGGTCTCGCAGCTTGGCTTCATGGTGGCCGCCTGCGGCATGGGCGCCTATGTGGCCGCGATCTTCCACCTGCTGACCCACGGCATCTTCAAGGCCCTGCTCTTCCTCGGCTCGGGCTCGGTCATCCACGGCACCCACGACACCCAGGACATGCGCAAGATGGGCGGCCTGCGCAAGGCCATGCCGACCACCTTCTGGACCTACCTGGTCGGCGCGGCGGCCCTGGCCGGCATCGTGCCCCTGGCCGGCTTCTGGAGCAAGGACGAGATCCTGGCCCACGCCCTGGCCTACGGCCACTGGCCCCAGCTGACCATCCTGTTCCTCACCTCGCTGATCACGGCCTTCTACATGGGCCGCCAGGTGGCCCTGATCTTCTACGGCGAGCAGCGCGACCACCACTACCACCCCCACGAGAGCGGTCGGGTGATGACGGTGCCCCTGGTCATCCTCGCCGTCGGCGCCGTGCTCGGCGGCCTGATGAACCTGCCCACGCTCTTCCCCGGCATGCCCGCCGCCCACCTGCTCACCGACTGGCTCAACCCGGTGCTACACGAGGAGGCCGCCACCTTCAACCCGGTGATCGCCCTGCTGGCCACGGCCGGCGCGGTCGGCATGGGCTACCTCGGCTGGTGGGCCTACACCAGCAACGCGGCGCGGATCAAGGTGGGCGGCAAGGACCCGGCCTACCGCTACACCGGCGACATCTGGGACGGCATGGAGGAGGCCTGGTACGTGGACACGGCCTACCAGCGTCTCGTGGTGACGCCCTTCCGCAATCTGGGCGGCTTCCTGGCGCGCGTCTTCGACCCCCAGGGCATTGACGGGCTGGTCAACGGCGTCGGCCGCTTCTTCGGCTGGGCCGCCGCCGAGGTGCGCCAGACGCAGACCGGCTACGTGCGCAACTACGCCCTGGTCTTCACCGTCGGCGTAGTGCTGGTCCTCGGCTTCATGCTGATCTTCGCGCGCTAGGGCGCCCGGCCGTCCTTTGTAGGGGGTGACATGTTCTCCCAAGGCTTCCCAATCCTGTCTACCGTCCTCTGGCTGCCGGCCCTGGGGGCGCTGCTGCTGATGCTGGTGCCGCGCAGCGCCGACGAGCTGGCCCGCCGGGTCGCCCTCGGCGTCTCGCTGGTCACCTTCGTCGTCTCGCTGGCCCTCGTCTTCGGCTACACGCCCGGCGCGGTCGTCCCCGGCGGCGGCCCGCCCGCCATGCAGTTCGAGGAGAGCCTGCCCTGGCTGCCCACCTGGGGCATCAGCTACAGCATCGGCGTGGACGGCGTGAGCCTCTGGCTGGTGCTGCTGACCACCTTCCTGACCCCGATCGTGGTCCTCTCGACCTGGGACTCGGTGCACAAAGAGGTGCGCAACTTCCAGATCCTGTTGCTGCTGCTCACCACGGCGATGATCGGCGTCTTCGTCGCCATGGACATGCTGCTGTTCTACATCTTCTGGGAGTTCACGCTCATCCCGATGACCTTCCTGATCGGCATCTGGGGCGGCGCGAACCGGGTCTACGCGGCGCGCAAGTTCTTCCTCTACACCTTCGCCGGCTCGGTGCTGATGCTGCTGGCGGTGATCGGCCTGTACGTGCTCCACCGCACGCAGATCCAGGTGACCGACCCGGCCTTCCCCGGCACCCTCGACTTCCGCCGACTGGTGGGCGACCTGCGCAGCGGCGCGTTCCAGCTCGACACCACCACCGAGCGGCTGCTCTTCGGGGCCTTCTTCCTGGCCTTCGCGATCAAGGTGCCGCTCTGGCCCTTCCACACCTGGCTGCCCGACGCCCACGTCGAGGCGCCCACGGCGGGCTCGGTGGTGCTGGCCGGCGTGCTGCTGAAGCTGGGCGGCTACGGCCTGATCCGCTTCAACCTGACCATGTTCCCCGAGGCCTCGCGCTGGGCCGCGCCCGCCATCGCCGTGCTGGCGGTGATCGGGATCATCTACGGCGCGATCGTGGCCTTCGCCCAGAGCGACATGAAGAAGCTGGTGGCCTACTCGTCGGTCAGCCACATGGGCTTCGTCGTGCTCGGCATCTTCGCGCTCAACACCGAGGGCGTCAGCGGCGCGATCATCCAGATGATCAACCACGGCCTCTCGACCAGCGCCCTGTTCCTGGTGGTCGGCGTGCTCTACGAGCGGCGCCACACCCGCGAGCTGGCGGCCTACGGCGGCCTCTGGAAGGTGATGCCGGTCTACGCCGGGATCACCCTGTTGGTGGCGCTCTCGTCGGCGGGCCTGCCCGGGCTCAACGGCTTCGTGGGCGAGTTCATCATCATGCAGGGCGCCTTCCTCTCGCCCGAGCTGGGCTGGCCCTTCCTGGCCTTCGCCGTGCTCGGCGTGATCCTGGCGGCTGTCTATCTGCTCAAGATGTACCGGGCGCTGTTTATGGGCGAGGTGACCGACCCCGCCAACCAGGCCCTGCCCGACCTGAGCAGGCGCGAGCTGGCCACCCTGGGCCTCCTCTGCGTGCCGATCGTGGTGATCGGGCTCTACCCGTACTTTATCTTCGGCCCCATGCAGACTAGCGTGGCCGATGTCGTGAACGGGCTGGCCACCACTGTGGCCGGGAGATAGTTGATGGAACCGATTCAGATCCCTCCCATCGATCTGGCCCTGCTGGCGCCCCTGCTCACGGTGGTTGGCTGGGCCACGGCCCTGCTGCTGGTTGACGTGTTCCTCATCCCCGAGGGGAGCAAGAAGGTCACCGGCTACCTGGCGATCGTCGGGCTGGTGGTGGCCGGCCTGGTCGGCATCCCGCTGTGGAACGTGGGCGGCAGCACCTTCAGCGACATGATCGTGCTCGACCGCTACAGCCTGACCCTGACCTGGATCTTCCTGATCGTCGGGGCGCTCAGCATCGCCATGGCCCTCGACTACCTGCCGCGCCACGGCATCGAGCAGGGCGAGTTCTACCCGCTGATCATGTTCGCCGTGAGCGGCATGATCCTGCTGGCCCAGGGCACCGACCTGATCGTGCTCTTCCTCGGCATCGAGGCCCTCTCGATCACGCTCTACATCCTGACCGGCTTCGCCTACCCCCGCCTCACCTCCGAGGAGGCGGCGATGAAGTATCTGGTCCTGGGCGCCTTCGCCGCGGGCTTCTTCGTCTACGGCATCGCCCTGATCTACGGGGCCTCTGGCACGACCAGCCTGTTCGAGCTGCGCGACTACCTGGCCCGGGAGACCTTCGCGGCCGAGGACCGGACGCTGCTGCTGGCGGGCGTGGGCATGGTGCTGATCGCCTTCGCCTTCAAGGTGGCCCTTGTGCCCTTCCACATGTGGACGCCCGACGTCTACGAGGGCTCGCCGACGCCGGTGGCGGCCTTCATGAGCGTCGGCACCAAGGGCGCGGCCTTCGCGGCTATGCTGCGCTTCATCGGCATCTCGCTCGAGCCGCTTCAGGGCTACTGGCTGCCGGTGCTGGCGGCGCTGGCGGCGATCACGATGCTGGTGGGCAACCTGGGCGCCCTGGCCCAGACCAACGTCAAGCGCATGCTGGCCTACTCGAGCATCGGCCACGCCGGCTACATCCTGCTCGGGATCATGGTCGCCTCCCAGCGCGGCGCCGAGTCGTTCCTCTTCTACATGGTCGCCTACGCCCTGACCAACCTGGGCGCCTTCGCCGTGGTGATCGCCCTCGAGCAGCGCGGCGAGTCCGCCTGGAGCCTTGACGACTTCTCCGGGCTCTACCAGCGCCGCCCGATGCTGGCCGTGGCCATGGCCCTGTTCATGTTCTCGCTGGCGGGCGTGCCGCCCACGGCGGGCTTCGTGGGCAAGTTCTACGTCTTCACCGCGGCCTACGAGGGCGGCCTGGGCTGGCTGGCCCTGATCGGCGTGCTCACCAGCGCCGTCGCCGCCTTCTTCTACCTGCGGGTGGTGCTGCGCATGTTCATGCAGGAGCCGGTGCGCGACGTGCGCCCCGAGCTGAACCGGGGCCTCTCGATTGACATCATGATCGCCGGCGTGCTCACCCTGCTGATCGGCCTGATCCCCACCCCGATCGTCTCGCTCGTCGAGCGCTCGCTCGTTGCAGCGGGGGGGTGAGCGGCGAGCTCTGCCGGACCGGACCAAAGACCGAAGACCAAGGACCAAAGCCGCGACTAGCAGCCTTTGGTCCTTGGTCTTTCGTCCTTCGTCCTTGGCCCCCCGGCTACGCCGCCAGGAAGTTGCGCAGCAGGTCCTTGCCGCACTCGGTCATGATCGACTCGGGGTGGAACTGCACGCCCTCGATCGGGTAGCGCCTGTGGCGCAGGCCCATCACGATGCCGTCCTCCGTCCAGGCCGTCACCTCGAGCTCGGCGGGCAGGTCCTCGCGGCGCACGATCAGCGAGTGGTAGCGGGTGGCCCTGAAGGGCCGCGGCAGGCCGGCGAAGACGCCCTGGCCCTCGTGGTGGATGGCCGAGAGCTTGCCGTGCATCACGTAGGGCGCGCGCACCACGCTGCCCCCGAACGACGCGCCGAGGGCCTGGTGCCCCAGGCAGACGCCCAGGGTGGGCACGTGGGGGCCCAGCTCCTGGATGAGGCCGATGCTGATCCCGGCCTCGGCCGGCGTGCAGGGGCCCGGGCTCACGACGATGCGCTCGGGGCGCATGGCCGCGGCCTCGGCCACGCTGAGCCTGTTGTTGCGCCGCACCTCGACGCTGGCGCCCAGCTCGCAGAGGTACTGGTAGAGGTTGTAGGTGAACGAGTCGTAGTTATCAATCAGCAGCACGCGCATGGGGGGCTCCTTCGGTGGGAATGCCCCCAAAGTATAGCGGCGGGCCGCGGGGCGCGCAAGCCGGGGCGGCGGGGGCGGGCGACCACGCGGGGTCGCTCATGCCCAGCGGGGGCCCGGCGTGGTGGG
>DAOLDO010000542.1:0-4949 GCA_035327325.1 Chloroflexaceae bacterium
ACTCGTCGAGCAGGGCGAAGGCAGGCTGCTTGCCCTGGTGGGCCGCGAAGCAGATCGTCCCGGCCTGGGCCAGCTGCGCGAGGATATGGTAGCCGCGCTGCCCGCCGGTCGCGATCCCCGCGGCCTCGAGCAGGGCGAAGAGGGCCGGGCGCGTGAGCTGCCTGCCGCCCTCCAGCCCCGTGACGACCACCCGCTCGCTTGCGGCGAGGGCTGCGGCGTCCAGGCCGAGCTGCCTGAGGCGGCCCTGGCCCCGCTGGACCACCCGCGGGGTGAGCAGGGCGAGCATCCAGCGCGCGTCGGCTGGGGCCACCAGATGGATGGTGCCGCGCATCGGCCAGGTGCGCACGATCCGCCCCTCGGCGAGGGCCAGGGCGACGCGCTGCTCGGTGGCGCCCGCCGCCCGCGCGCCCACGGCCCAGAGGGCGCCGAGATAGTCCTGGGCCTGCACGGCGCCCATCCAGCGCACGACTTCCGCGGGGTCATCGCCCAGCGGACGGGCGACCAGCTGGCCGGCGAGGCGGCGGCGGGCGATCTCGTCCTGGGTGACCACGAGGCGTTGCTCCTCCGCGCCCGGCGCGCTCTGCGGCAACCATCCCTAGCCGACAGCTACCCGCAGCCTACCAGGGGAAGCGGGCGCGTCCCGCCCGCTTTGCGCGGAGCCCCCGCATCAGCGCGGCTCCTTGTAGCGCCGGCCCCGGTCGCCCACGGTGCGCTCGCGCACGGGCGCCAGCACCGGCACGCCGTAGCCGCAGCTGGTCGCCGTGCGCTCGACCGCGACGTCAACCACCTGGCGCAGCGGGAGCCGTAGGTCCGCCGCCGGGCTGGCCAGCAGGAGCTCGGCGAGGGGCGACTTCTCGAGCGGCACGACCCGGGCGCGGCCGTAGAGCCGCACGATCGCCGCGTCCTCGGCGGCGAACGAGCAGACCATGAGCGTGACCGGGCCGCCGGCGCCGAGGTGGCGCGCCGTCTCGTTGCCGCTCCCCTTGTAGTCGAGGTAGGCCACGCGGGTCGGCGAGATGATGTGCAGCGGCACGCCGCCCTTGGGCGAGAGGTTGACGGGGCCGATGCCGTGGGGCCCGGCCTCAAGGCTCGGGTCGGCCGAGGCGACGAAGAACAGGGGCGCCGCGGCGATCAGGGCCGCCTGCTCGGAGGTGATCGTGTCGTAGTAGCTGGCCATGGGGCTCCTTCGGCTTCACACTAGGTCGGGCCATCCTGCCCCGGATTGTACCATCGCCGCCCGCGGCCACGCTTACTCCGTCCCCGAGACCTGTGCGAGCAGCCGCTCCAGCTCGTCGTGGCCGAGGAAGCCCTCGCCGGATCTGGCCGCGCCGATCTTGTACGCGGCGAAGACGGTGGCGGCGCGCAGGGCCCGCGCCGGGTCGGCGCCCGCCAGGTGGCCGTGGAGGAAGGCGGCGAGCAGGGCGTCCCCCGCGCCGCCCGTCTGCACCACCGGCCGGACCGTCACGGTCGGCAGCGCGAGGCGCAACCCCGTGCCGCGCACGGCGAGGTAGGCCCCGCGCGCGCCCAGGCCGATCACCACGATCTCGGCCGGCGACGCCGCGAGCACGGCCTCTGCCCAGTCCGCGGGCTCCACGCCGAGCAGCTCGCCGCTGAGGAAGAGGATGTGGGCGGCTCGGAGGAATGGCGCGTTGTAGGCATCGCCCAGGTCGGTGAGGGTGTGCAGGTCTGTGGCGATCGGCACGCCGAGCCTCTGCGCGACGGCGATCAGCGGTTTGCTGTAGGCGATGTTGGTGATGACGGCCAGGTCGCTTCCGGCGAGGGCCGCGGCGAAGCGGTCGGGCGGGTAGGTCAGTGTCGGCACGTCCTTCAGGTCGGTGTGGACGGCCCGGGCGCCGGCGCCGTCGTAGAGCACGACCGACTGGGGCGTCGCGGCGGCGGTGGCGAGCACGAAGGCGTCGCCGATGTTTTCGGCCCGGAGCGCGGCGCGCACGAGTGCGGCCGGGGCGTCGGCCCCGATGAGCGAGGCGAGGGCGACGCTGTCGCCGAGGGCGGTCAGGGCGCGGGCCAGGTTCGCGCCGACGGCCGAGACGCCGCTCGCCACGCCGAAGGGCGCGTAGGTCGTCGGCGTGTAGGGCACGGGGAAGCCCTCGACGCGCAGCGTGGTCTCCAGGTTCACATTCCCCACGACGGTGACGCGGGCC
Organism: Chloroflexaceae bacterium; assembly: GCA_035327325.1. GTDB lineage: Bacteria > Chloroflexota > Chloroflexia > Chloroflexales > Chloroflexaceae > CAIWXH01. Next base: position 2,163 of record DAOLDO010000542.1, read on the forward strand.
ATCGGCGGCCTCCTTGTTGCGGGCGCCGGCCCTGTGGGCGCCGCGCCCGCGGGGCGAGTGGTGCCCGGATCCTACCACGCCCCGCGCTCTCAGCCGGCGAGCCTGGACAGCAGCAGGCTGGCCGCCAGGGCCGCGCCGAGCCACCAGGCGGTCCGGTTGGCGGTGAAGTCCAGGGGAACAGGTCGCGGCCCCACGCCATCTAACCCGCGCTCAAGGCCGAGCTGAAGCAGCACCCCGCGCCTGTACGCCTCGACAAAGAGCTGGCCGGCGAGGTTCGCGGAGCCGCCCAGGGCCGCGTCGGCGGGGCCGTGTTCGGCAGTTCGGGCGCTTCGCAGCTGCTCCAGGCTCGCCAGCAGGACGAAGATCGCCCTGTAGGTGAGGGTCAGCATGTCGGCCAGGGCCGCGGGCGCGCGCAGCCGGCGGAGCAGCCCGATCAGGTCGCTCACGGGGGTGGTCAGGACGAGGAAGTTCAGCGCCGCGGCGCAGCCTAGGGCCCGGACGGCCGGCTGCAGGGCTGTGGTGAGGGCGGCGGGGCCGGTGCCCAGCCAGAGGTCCCCGGCCCGCACCACCCAGGGGGCTGCCGGGGCGCCCACGCCCCCGCTGACGGCGACGGCCGCGCACGAGGCGGTCAGGAAGAGGGCCTGGGCGAGCAGCAGGCGACCGAAGACGCGCGCCGGCACTCGCGCCCAGAGCACGGTCAGGCCGAGCATCCAGCCGACGGTCAGCAGGCCGGCCAGGGGGCGGTCGAGCAGCAGGCAGAGGGTCAGGGCCAGCAGCGCCAGGGCGCCCTTCTGCGCGGGGTCGTGGCAGCGGATCGCGTTGCTGTGGGCGTAGCGGTCAATCAGATCCATCGGGTGCCTGTCTTTCCGGGCGCTCACGGCGCGCCCGCCCCCTTCAGCGCCCCCAGGCCCTCCAGTTCGGGGGCGGCCCCCGCCCGCAGGGCCCTGAAGATCAGGGCCGTGAGCAGGCCCTCGCCGATCGCCAGGGGCACTTGGGCGAGGGCGAAGAGTGCGGCGAAGCGCGCGAACGCGGCCCCGACGCCGCCCGCGGGGTCGGGGTAGGCCAGGGCGAGCTGCAGAGCCGTGACCGCACCCGACGCCAGGTTGGCCGCGGCCGCCGCGAGGCAGACGGCCAGGCCCGCCGGCGCGCGCCCGCGCAGCCCGTGCCACACCGCCCAGGCGACGATGGGGCCCGCGATGGCCGCGCTCACCGCGTTTGCGCCGAGGGTCGTGAGGCCGCCGTGGGCCAGCAGCAGGGCCTGGAAGAGCAGCACCACGGTGCCCAGGAGGGCCATCACGGCGGGGCCGAACAGGACGGCGCCGAGCCCGGCGCCCGTGGGGTGCGCGCTCGCGCCCGCGGCCCCGGGGATGGTCATGGTGCCGAGCACGAAGGCGAAGGCCGCGGCCAGCCCGAGCAGCGGCCGGGCCTCGGGTCGCTCGGCCACCAGCCGACCGGCCCGGCGCAGCCCCGCCAGCCAGAAGGGCGCGGCGACGGCGAACCAGGCCAGGCACCACAGCGGCGGCAGGAAGCCCTCCATGATCTGCATGGCGTGGGCCGGGCGGGCCTCGACGATCACCAGGGCCAGGGCGCCCGCTGCGATGACCGCGCCGCGGGCCCAGGGGCCCATGGTCCGTCCTGCTGCACCCCTCATCGCTCCCCCTTCCCGCTCACGCCCGCCTCGCCGAAGGTCGCCATCTCGTCGAGCAGCTTGCAGGCGGCCTGGCAGAGCGAGATCGCCAGGGCCGCGCCGGTGCCCTCGCCCAGGCGCAGGCCGAGGTCCACCAGGGGCTCGAGGTCGAGCCGCGCGAAGACCGCCCTGTGGCCTCGCTCCACCGAGCGGTGGCCGGCGATCAGGTAGGGCCGCGCCGCGGGGGCCATGGCGCAGGCGAGCAGCGCCGCCGCGCCCGAGATGAAGCCGTCCACGACCACGGGCGTGCGCCGCGCCGCCGCGCCGATCATCGCGCCGGCCAGCCCGCCGATCTCAAAGCCGCCGACCTTGGCCAGCACGTCCAGCCCGTCGGCCGGGTCGGGACGGTGCAGGGCCAGGGCCTGGTCTATCAGGGCCACCTTGCGCGCCAGGGCGGCGTCGTCCACCCCGGTGCCGCGGCCCGTGACCTCGGCGGCCGGGAGCCGGGCGAGGGCGGCGACGATGGCGCTCGAGGCCGTGGTGTTGCCGATGCCCATGTCGCCCGTGGCGATGAGGTCGGCTCCGGCGACAATGGTCTCGTCGGCCACGGCGATGCCGGCCTCCACGGCCTGGAGGGCCTGCTCGCGGCCCATGGCCGGCTCGACGCTGAGGTCGCGGGTGCCCGAGGCCACCTTGCGCGCCACCAGGTCCGGGTGCGGCGGCAGCTCGGCCGCCACGCCCATGTCCACGACGACGACGCGGGCGCCGACGTGGCGGGCGAGCACGTTGATCGCGGCGCCGCCGCGGAGGAAGTTCAGCACCATCTGTGGCGTCACCTCGGCGGGGTAGGCGCTCACGCCGCGCGCCGCCACGCCGTGGTCGCCCGCCATCACGATCACGGCGGGCCGGGCCAGGCGCGGGCGGGGCGCCCCGGTGATGCCGGCGATCCGGATCGCGAGCTCCTCCAGGCGCCCGAGGGCGCCCTGGGGCTTGGTCAGCGCGTCCTGGCGGGCGCGGGCGGCGCTCATGGCCGTGGCGTCGAGGGGGGCGATGCGGGCCACCGTCGTGGTGAGCAGGTCCATCGTGGCTCCTCGCTACACTAAAAACCCCCGCCTCGGCGAGGCGGGGGGCGTAGGCCGGCCGGGGCCGCGCGGGACATG
>DAOLDO010000543.1:0-4935 GCA_035327325.1 Chloroflexaceae bacterium
TTGGGGCGCCCCAGCGTGGGCGCCCACGTGGGGGCGCCCGTACCTCAAGGATCGGTGCGCCCTCTGGCCCGGGTGGGCTGATTGCCGGGCAGCCGCGCAGGCGCCCGGGCTGGTGCTGGGTAGGCTTCCGCCGGGACGGCGGGGCCGGCCGGGGCGCCGACGCGCGCCGGGGCGCCCTGAACGGCAGCGCCCACGGGGCATGGCAGCACGGGCGGCGGCACGGCAGGGCCGTCATGCTGAAAGGGTTCGAAGGGCGAAGCCCCTCGCGCGGGGGCGCGGGGGGCCGGCGGCGGCCCCCTGCGAAACGAGGGGGTGGCAGGGGCGTCCCCTGCGCGCAGGCGGGGTGGCAGGGGCGTCCCCTGCGCGCAGGCGGGGTGGCAGGGGACGCCCCTGCAGAGGGCGAGCAGCCTCAGCCCCCCCACCCCTTGCTGATCATCGTCTGGTCGCCCGAGCGGCTCTTGGGGATACGGTAGACGAAGCGCACGATCTGGTCGGCCGCGATGAACATAATGATCAGGGCCTGGACGATCTTGATCACGTCGATCGACAGGCCGGCGCGCACCTGCATGAGGCGGGCCCCCGTGAGCAGGCCACCCCAGAGGATGCCGGCGAAGAGGATGCCGATCGGGTTGGTGCGGGCGAGCAGGGCCACGGCGATCGCGTCGAAGCCGACGCCGGTGATGAAGTCGGTGCTGACCGCGTGGCGCACGCCCATGACCTCGCCGGCCCCGGCGATGCCGGCCAGGGCGCCGGAGAGGGCCATGGCCAGGACGATCGTGCGCGGCACGCTGATCCCCGCGTAGCGGGCGGCGTTGGGGTTGGTGCCCGAGGTGCGCAGCTCGAAGCCGACCGTGGTGCGGCTGAGGAACCAGTGTACCAGGAAGACCAGGCCCACGGCGAGCAGCAGGCCGAGGTGCAGCACCGTCGTGTCGGCCACCCTGATGCCGGGGAGGCGCATGCTCTCGGCGATGAAGGGCGTGCGCGAGCTGCTGGTGTCGGCCAGGTCGCCGAGCAGCAGGGGCTGGCGGCTCTTGATCAGCCAGTCGGTGAGGCGCAGGGCGATGTAGTTGAGCATGATCGTCGTGATCACCTCGTGGGCGCCCGTGCGCGCCTTCAGCACGCCGGCGATCGAGGCCCAGGCCGCCCCGCCGAGGGCGCCGGCGACGATGCCCATGGGGATGTGGAAGATCGGCGGCAGCTGCATGGTCGTGCCGATCACCACGGCGCAGATCGAGCCGGCGTAGAGCTGGCCCTCGGCGCCGATGTTGAACAGGCCCGACTTGAAGGCCAGGGCCACGGCGAGGCCGCAGATCACATAGGGCGTCGAGCGCACCAGGGTCGAGGCGATGGCCTGGGGCGAGCCGAACGAGCCCTGCCAGAGGCCGATGTAGGCCGCCAGCCAGTCGCCGCCGGTCAGCCCGATCATCAGGGCGCCGACCACCAGGGCGGAGAAGACCGCGAACACCGGCACCAGGAGCGACGAGTAGCGCTCCCAGAAGCCGCGGAAGCCCGACGGGCCGGGGTTGGGCCCGCGCCCCTCTACAGCCTGCGCCATAGCATCATCCTAACTGCTCACCGTCTCGCTCAGGCTGGCGCCGGCCATCAGCAGGCCGAGCTGCTCGCGGGTCAGCTCGCCGTTCTGCACGGTGGCCACCACCTTGCCGTGGTACATCACCGCGATGCGGTCCGAGAGGCCCAGGATCTCGTCGAGCTCGGCCGAGACGACCAGGACGGCCACGCCCTCGTCGCGCTTCTTGACGATCTGGTTGTGGATGAACTCGATCGAGCCCACGTCAATGCCGCGGGTGGGCTGGGCCGCGATCAGCAGCTTCGGCTCGCGGGTGAACTCGCGGGCCACGATCAGCTTTTGCTGGTTGCCGCCGCTGAGCGAGCTGGCCGGCACCGTCACGCTGGGGGTGCGCACGTCGAACTGCTTGACCAGGCGCTCGGCGTGGGCGGTGATCGCCGCGTCGTCGCGCACGATGCCCTTCGCGAACGGCTCGAGGTAGTAGCTTTCGAGCACCGCGTTGTCGGTGAGCAGATAGCTTGAGACCACCCCGTCGCGCTGGCGGTCCTCGGGGATGTGGGCCACGCCCAGCTCGCTGATCGTCCGGGGCGGGGCGGTGGTCACCACCTGGCCGGCGATGCTGACCGTCCCCCCCTCGGGGGTGCGCAGGCCCGTCAGGGCCTGGACCAGCTCGGTCTGGCCGTTGCCCTGCACCCCGGCGATGCCCAGGATCTCGCCGGCGCAGACCTCGAGGTCCACCCCGTTAACGGCCATAAGGAGGCGGTCGTCGCGCACCTTGAGGCCGCGCACCTCCAGCACCTTGGGGCCGGGGCGGGCCGGGGCCTTGTCAACCCGCAGCAGCACGCTGCGGCCCACCATCATCGCGGCCAGGCTGGCCTCGCTCGAGGTGGCGGGCGTGGCCTCGCCGACCACCCGGCCGGCGCGGAGGACCATGATCCGGTCGGCGACCTCGAGCACCTCGCGCAGCTTGTGGGTGATGAAGATCAGCGACTTGCCCTGCTCGGTGAGCGTGCGCATCACGCGCACCAGGTCGTCGGCCTCCTGGGGGGTGAGCACAGCCGTCGGCTCGTCGAGGATCAGGATGTCGGCGTTGCGGTAGAGGGCCTTGATGATCTCGACCCGCTGCTGGGCCCCGACGTCGAGGTCGGCCACCAGGGCGTTCGGGTCAACCTCGAGGCCGTAGCGGCGCGAGATCTCGCGGATCTGCTCGGAGGCCTTGCGCCGGTCGAGCATGCCGCCGCGCACGACCTCGTTGCCGAGGATGACGTTCTCGGCCACCGTCATCACGGGCACCAGCTGGAAGTGCTGGTGGACCATGCCGATGCCGCGCTGGATCGAGTCGTGGGGACTGCTGACGCGGATCGGCTGGCCATTGACCAGGATCTCGCCCTCGTCCTGGCTGTAAAGCCCGTAGAGGATGTTCATCAGGGTGGACTTGCCGGCGCCGTTCTCGCCGAGCAGGGCCAGCACCTCGCCCTTGTGGAGCTTGAGCGAGACGTTGTCGTTGGCGATCACGCCTGGGAAGCGCTTGGTGATGCCCCGCGCCTCCAGGACCACCGGGCGCTCCTGGCCATTGTGGGTCACGTGCCACCTCGTAGGGAGTCGCGCAGTCTGGGGATGTGGCCCCTATTGTAGCATAAGTGGGCCGGGCGGCCCCAGGGCGCCGGCCGCGTCGCTTCTTAATCATGGGCTTAGGCTTCTTAACCCCAGGGGCCCGCCGGTCGCCTAGAATAGAGGCATTAGCCTCGCCTGCTACGCTCGTGGTGACAATGGGGTCATCTCCGCTGCCGCCCGTCACGCAGGCGGCAGCCCGCACAGTCGCTCCGAAGGAGGAGTACAATGATGTTCGAGCAGCAAGCTCCAGGTTCGACGCCGCCCATGCCCACCGAGGTCAGCTGGCCGGACGACGCCGTGATCCTCGGCTGGATCGCCGCCTGGCAGCCCGCCCGCGAGGATGTCATGGGCCTGCTCGCGGCCTACGCCGAGGCCGACGGCGGCCACGACATCAGCAGCTTCACGCCCCTGGTCGAGCAGCTCGACTCGGCGATGCGGCTGCTGCAGTACCGGGTTGACTGGCTGCGCAACTACCTGGGCCACGCGGCGCGGCCCCCGCGGCACCTCGACTAGCGGCAAGGTGAAAGGACTGACACATGCGGATCGGCATCCTTACCGGCGGCGGTGACGTCCCCGGCCTCAACCCGGCGATCAAGGCGGTGGTCAACCGGGCCGCCACGAACGGCTGGGAGGTGGTCGGGATCAGGAAGGGCTGGGCGGGCCTGCTCAACTACAACCTCGACGACCCCGAGGGCAGCAACGAGGAGTGGGTGCAGCCCCTCACGCCGGCCCTGGTGCGCACGATCGACCGCTACGGCGGCACGCACCTCCATACCTCGCGCACCAACCCCGGCAAGGTGAAGGAGTCGGCGATGCCCTCGTTCCTCAAGGGCAGGTTCGACTTCCAGGGCGAGAAGAAGATCGCCGACTGCACGCCCCACGTGCTCAAGGTGCTCGAGCGCCTCGGCATTGACACGCTCATCCCGATCGGCGGCGACGACACCCTGAGCTACGGCGCCCGCATGCACCAGGAGGGCGTGCGCGTGGTGGCCATCCCGAAGACGATGGACAACGACGTCTTCGGCACCGACTACTGCATCGGCTTCTCCACGGCGGTCTCGCGCAGCGTCGAGTTCATCAACGCCCTGCGCACCCCCGCCGGCAGCCACGAGCGCATCGCCGTGGTCGAGCTGTTCGGCCGCAACAGCGGCGAGACGGCCCTGATCTCGGCCTACCTGGCCGACGCCGACCGGGCCCTGATCAGCGAGGTGCCCTTCGATATCGAGCGGGTGGCCCGGCTCATCCTCGAGGACCGCGCCGCCAACCCGAGCAACTACGCGGTGCTGGTGGTCTCGGAGGGCGCGAGCATGATCGGCGGCCAGGTGGTCGAGTACGGCCAGGAGGACGCCTACGGCCACAAGAAGCTGGGCGGCATCGGCCAGATTGTGGGCGAGGCCCTCAAGAAGATCACCGGGGTTGACGTGGTCAACCAGCAGCTGGCCTACCTGATGCGCGCCGGCGCCCCCGACTCGCTCGACCGCATGGTCGCCTCGTCCTACGGCATCCTGGCCGTTCAGCAGCTCGAGAAGGGCCACAACGGCGTGATGGTGGCCCTGCAGAACGGCGTCTACACCACGGTCCTGGTGGACACCTGCGTCCAGGGCGTGAAGCGGGTGGATGTGCCCGAGCTCTACGATGTGGACGCGTACAGGCCGCACTTCACGCACCTGATCGGCAAGCCGATGTTCCTGTACTAGGCTTCGGCCGTGCAGGGGCCTCCCCTGCGTCCCCTCTGTCATTGTGGGAGGGCCGCCGCCGGCCCTCCCACACCCACCCGCGCGAGGGCTTCGCCC
>DAOLDO010000544.1:0-4934 GCA_035327325.1 Chloroflexaceae bacterium
GGCTGGCCCGGGCCGGGGCGCGCGTGGGCGTGCTGGGCCGCCGCCGCGAGCAGGCCGCGGACGTGGTGCGGGCCATCCGCGCCGAGGGCGGCGAGGCCGTGGCCCTGGTGGCCGACGTGCTCGACCGCGAGCAGCTCGAGGCCGCCCGCGCCGTCGCGATTGACCAGTGGGGCCGGCTCGACATCCTGGTCAACGCCGCCGGCGGCAACATGCCCGCCGCCACCCTCGCGCCGGGCCGCTCCTTCTTCGACCTGCCGGTCGAGGGCATGGACCCGGTGATCGCCCTGAACCTGCGGGGCACCCTGCTGCCCAGCCAGGTCTTCGGCGAGACCATGGCCCGCGCGGGCCGCGGCTGCATCGTCAACATCTCCTCGATGGCGGCCCAGCGCGCCCTCACCCGCGTGGTCGGCTACGGGCTGGCCAAGGCCGCCGTCGAGAACGCCACCCGCTGGCTGGCCGTCGAGCTCGCCCGCTCGTTCGGCGGGCGCCTGCGGGTCAATGCCATCGCCCCCGGCTTCTTCGTGGGCGACCAGAACCGGGCCCTGCTGCTCAACGAGGACGGCACCCTGACCCCGCGCGGGCAGACGATCATAGACCACACGCCGGCCGGGCGCTTCGGCGCGCCGGACGAGCTGCTCAGCACCCTGATCTGGCTCTGCGGGCCCGGCGCCGCCTTCGTCAACGGCGTCGTCGTGCCCGTGGACGGCGGCTTCAGCGCTTTCAGCGGCGTGTGAGGGAGCGAGGAGACTGGGGACCAGCGCGGCGCCCGTATGTTAGGAGCAGGGAGGCACCCATGGTGATCGGACAGGGCTCGGCGGCGGCAACCCTGGGCGAGGCGGAGGTCGCGGGGATCATCGCGCAGGCCCTCGGCCCGCTCGAGCTGGACGGCAGACGCGTGCTGGCGATCATCCCCGACGGCACGCGCACGGCGCCCATCCCGCTGATGTACCGGCTGCTCCAGGAGCAGCTGGGGCCGCGCGTGGCCAGGCTCGACTTCCTGATCGCCCTGGGCACCCACAAGCCCATGAGTGACGAAGCGATCGACCGGCTCCTGGGCCTACCCGCCGCGGAGCGGGCGGCGCGCCACCCCAACAGCGCCGTGGTCAACCACCGCTGGGATCTGCCGGAGACCTTCGCCACGATCGGCACGATCGGCGCGGGCGAGATGGCCGCCCTCACCGGCGGGCTGCTGGCCGCCGAGGTGCCCGTAGCGCTCAACAGGCTGATCTTCGACTACGACCAGCTGATCATCTGCGGGCCGGTCTTCCCCCACGAGGTGGCCGGCTTCTCGGGCGGGGCCAAGTACCTCTTCCCCGGGATCGCCGGCGCCGCGATCATCAACGTCACCCACTGGCTCGGCGCCCTGGTTACCAGCATGGACACGATCGGCGTGCGGGAGACCCCGGTGCGCAGGGTGATCCACCGGGCGGCCGGCTTCGTGGACCGGCCCATGCTCCTGCTGGCCATGGTGCTCAGGGGCCACGACCTGCACGGGCTGTACGCGGGCCCCCACGAGGCGGCGTGGCGCGCCGCCGCCGACCTGTCGGCCGGGCTCAACATCGCCTACAGGCCCCGGCCGATGCGCCGCGTGCTCTCGATGGCCTCGCCGATCTACGAGGACCTGTGGACGGCGGCCAAGGCGATGTACAAGACCGAGCCGGTGGTGGCGGACGGGGGCGAGGTGATCATCTACGCGCCGCACATCACCGAGGTCTCCTACACCCACGGCGCCCTGATTGACCAGGTGGGCTACCACGTGCGCGACTACTTCACGGGGCAGTGGGAGCGCTTCAAGGACCTGCCCGGCGGCATCCTGGCCCACAGCACCCACGTCAAGGGTCACGGCAGCTACGACCCGGCCACGGGCGTCGAGAGGCCGCGCATTCAGGTGACCCTGGCCACGGGCATCCCGGAGGAGCGCTGCCGGCGCATCAACCTGGGCTACCTCGACCACCGCACGGTGGACCCCGAGGAGTGGCGCGATCGCGAGGGAGAGGGTATCCTGCTGGTTGAGCGGGCCGGCGAAGTATTGTTCCGCGTCGGAGACGCGGGGTTGTAGAGAGGGGAGTGCGCAACTATGGAGATCGGCATCATCGGGCTGGGCCGCATGGGCGCGGGCATGGCCGAGCGCTGGCTGCGGGGCGGGCACCGCGTGGTGGGCTACAACCGCTCGCGCGGGCCGGTGGACGAGCTGGCGGCCAAGGGCATGGCCCCCGCCGCCAGCGTGGAGGAGCTGGTGAGCGCCATGGCCGCGCCGCGGGCGATCTGGATCATGCTGCCCGCCGGCCAGGTGACCGAGCAGACCATCACCGACCTCATCCCCCTGCTCGACCCCGGCGACACGATCATTGACGGCGGCAACACCAACTTCAACGACGACCAGCGCCGCGCGGCCACGCTCAAGGAGCACGGCCTGAACTACATTGACCAGGGCACCTCGGGCGGGATCTGGGGCCTGGAGAACGGCTACTGCCTGATGGTCGGCGGCGAGGACGAGCTGGTCAAGCGCCTGGAGCCCGCCTTCCTGACCCTGGCGCCCGAGGGCGGCTACGTCCACTGCGGCCCGGTCGGCAGCGGCCACTTCGTGAAGATGGTCCATAACGGCATCGAGTACGGCATGATGCAGGCGTACGCCGAGGGCTTCGAGATCATGCGCGCCAAGCAGGAGTTCGGCATAGACCTGCACGCCGTGGCCTCGGCCTGGCGCTACGGCAGCGTCGTCCGCTCCTGGCTGCTCGACCTGACCGAGGCGGCCCTGCGCGAGGACCCGGACCTGGCCGGCCTGAAAGGCTACGTCGAGGACAGCGGCGAGGGGCGCTGGACGATCCAGGCCGCGATTGACCTGGACGTGCCGGCCCCGGTGATCACGCTGTCGCTGTTCGAGCGCTTCCACTCGCGCCAGCCCGAGTCCTTCGCCGCCAAGGTGCTGGCCGCGATGCGCAAGGGCTTCGGCGGCCACGCCGTCAAGAAGGCTGAGGGATGAGGGATGAGGGATGAAGCGCTCATCCTTGCGCTCGACATCGGCTCGTCCTCGGCGCGGGCGGTGCTCTACGACGGGCGGGGCAGGGCCGTGCCCGGCATGGCGGCGCAGGAGCAGTACGCGCTGCGGGCGGCGCCCGACGGCACGGCTGAGGACGACCCGGACGCGGCGGTCGAGCGGGCCGCCCGCTGCGTGGACGCGGTGCTCGCCAGGGCGGGCGCCCTGGCGGGCCGGATCGCGGCGGTCGCCGTGGACACCATGGTCTCGACCTTCGTGGCCCTGGACGGCGCCGGGCGCCCCCTTACCCCGCTGATCACCTACGCCGACACGCGCAACGGGGAGGACGCCGAGGCCCTGCGCCGCGAGCTGGACGAGGGCGCGGTCCACGACCGCACGGGCTGCCTGCTGCGCACCAGCTACTGGCCCGCCCGGCTGGCCTGGCTCCGCCGCGAGCGCCCCGCCCTCTGGGGCGCGGCGGCGCGCTTCGCCACCCTCGGCGAGTACCTGGAGCTGCGCCTCTTCGGGCGGGGCCGGGTCAGCTACTCGGTCGCCGCCTGGACCGGCCTGCTCGACCGGCGCCGGCTGGTCTGGGACGCGCCGCTGCTCGCCCACCTCGGCGCCGACGTGGAGCAGCTCGCACCCCTGGTGGATGTGGACGAGCCCCTGGTGGGCCTCGCGGCGCCCTACGCCGCCCGCTGGCCGGCCCTCAGCGGGGTGCCCTGGTTCCCCGCCGTGGGCGACGGCGCGGCGGCCAACCTCGGCAGCGGCTGCACCGGCCACAGCCGCATCGCCCTGACCATGGGTACGACGGGCGCCATGCGCGTCGTGCAGGCGGATCTGGACACGGTGCCGCCGGGGCTGTGGTGCTACAGGGTGGACAAGGGCCTGGCCCTGGTGGGCGGCGCCACCAGCGAGGGCGGCAACGTCTACGCGTGGCTGCGCCAGACCCTGCGCCTCGGCGAGCCGGCCGCGGTCGAGGCCGCGCTGGCGGCCTTCCCGCCCGACGGCCACGGGCTGACCATCCTGCCCTTCGTCGCGGGCGAGCGCAGCCCCGACTGGGCCGGCAACGTCCAGGCGACCATCCACGGCCTCACCCTGGCCTCCACGCCGATCGGCATCCTGCGGGCCAGCCTGGAGGCGGTGGCCTACCGCTTCGCTGTGATCGAGCGGCGCCTCTGCGGGCGCGTCGGCTGCGACCACTGCCTGGTCGCCAGCGGCAGCGGGCTGCTGCGCTCGCCGGCCTGGGTGCGCATCTTCGCCGACGTGCTCGGGCGCCCCGTGGTGGCCTCGGCCGAGCCCGAGGCCACCAGCCGGGGCGCGGCCCTGCTCGCACTGCGCTCACTCGGCGCCCTCGGCTCGCTCGAGGCGGCCGGCGCGGCGGACGGGCCGGTGTGCGAGCCCGACCCGGCGCGGCACGCGATCTACCGCGAGGCGATCGAGCGCCAGGGCTGGCTGTACGAGCGACTGATCGCCAGGGGCCCTACGCCGCCGGCAGCGCCCGCGCTACGACGAACTTGAGGTAGCGCCCCTCGGGGAACCCCGCCGGCACCGGGTGGTCGGCCGGCTGGCCGGCCTCGTGGACGACCTGGAGCCGGGTCTGACTCTGGGCGGCGGCCTCGGCCAGGATGCCGCGGAACTGCTCGGGGCCGATCTGGCTGGTGCAGCTGGCCGAGACGAGCAGGCCGCCGGGCTCGAGGCAGCGCAGGGCCAGGCTGTTGAGGCGCGTGTAGGCCCGGGCGGCGGCGTGGAGGCCGCTCTTCTGGCGGGCGAAGCTCGGCGGGTCGAGGATGACCATCTGGAAGCGCCGCGAGCCCTTGGCGTAGGCGTCGAGCAGGGCGAAGCAGTCCTCGGTGACGAAGCTGTGGCGGCCCCGGTCGAGCCGGTTGAGCGCGAGGTTGGCCGCCGCGGCCTCGGCCAGGCCCCGGCCGATGTCGGCGCTGACCACCTCGGCGGC